>SZPB01000433.1 GCA_030263535.1 Cytophagia bacterium CHB2 | reverse complement strand
CGTCGAAGGCAAGCTCTGCATCGGCCCGAATTTTTCCAAAGCCGAGTTTGCCCTGATCAAGCGCAACCTCGCCAGCCAAAAAGGCTTGGCGACTTTGGCCGATCTGTTGGCAGTGGCCGGCAACAGCCAGCGCTTGAAAATTCTGTATCTGTTGCACGCTCACCATGAGATGTGCGTGTGCGATCTGGCCGAAGTGCTCGAACTGACGGACTCCGCGGTCTCGCAGCACTTGCGCAAGCTCAAGGATAGAAATCTGGTTAAAACTCGCCGCGACGGACAAACCATCTTTTATTCTCTGGTTTCGAATATTTTTATCACCAACTTGCAAGACATGTTCGGGCTGGATGAAACCCAAGAGCAACATGCCTTTGCTTTGAATGAGAGGAAATAAATCATGCAAAAAACCATCTTATCTTCCGCCGGCAGCCTCAGCGCTTTTGCCGCCTTTGAAAAGTATCGTCCGTATTTCATCGGACTCACTGCCGTCCTGCTCGGCGCGGCGTTTTGTTTCACCTATCGCAAACGCGAAGTAAAATGCGAAGACGGCTCGTGCAAAATCGCAGACGCCGGCAAGTGGAACAAGATCGGCGTGTGGAGTGCAACCATTATTGCTGCGCTTGCCGTATCGTACCCCTATCTCGCCGCCAAGCCTTCGGCCACGGCCAATGCTGCCTTTGCGCCCAAAGCGACGGTGGTTTTGAAGGTCAAAGGCATGACCTGCGCCGCCTGCGCTTCCCATATTCAAATTGCGCTCTCGAAAGTCAAAGGCGTTCATCGCACCAGTGTGGAATATGAAACCGGAAAAGGCGTGGTCGAATACGATCCCGCGCTGGTGCAGCCCGAGGCTTTGATCAAGCGCGTTGACGAGACGGGTTACAAGGCGGCGATTGCACATAAGAACAATGGAGAATGAAAATGAATTCCTGTTGCACGCAACCCATCGATGTGATAGTGGCCGACCAACATCACGGTGAAAGCTGCTGTCTCGTTGAAGAGAAAACACCCGCGCCCGCAAAAGCGGCATGTCCTGTATCCGGAACGCTTTCGCGCAAAGTGCAGCGCCGAACGATGGAACATTTGCTGAAGCTGGAAAAAATTGATGCCATTCAAAAGGTGCAATATTACTTCTGTAAGGAACCAGCTTGCAACGTGGTTTATTTCTCCAATGAGAACGTGCCCTTCTTTGCAATCGGTGACGTGGCCGTGAAAGTGTTTGTCAAGGATCGGGGCGCTGAGGCTCCGGTTTGCTATTGCTTCGATTGGACACGCGCTCACATCAAACAGCAGATCAGTAAAACCGGCAAATCCACCGCCGCGTTGGAAATCGCGAGAGAGATCAAAGCCGGTAACTGCGCGTGTGACATCAAAAATCCCAAAGGCGAATGCTGCTTGGGCGACGTCAATGCGTTCGTCAAGGAAGTTTTGCCTATGAAAAAAGAGAAGACCAAACGCCCAGAGGAGGTGAAACCCAAATGAAACAAAAGCTGACGTTCATTCTGGGCATACTCGCACTGGCTTTGAGCGCTTTTGCCTTTTCAGGAGACTCACACCCCCAGCGCAATGATTGCCCGTTGCGGGGAACGCCGGTTTGCCCGGCGTATCCGGCGTGTTGTAACAAATAACGGCGGTCGATTCAAAACTCAAAGGCTTGGAACACCATCCGAGCCTTTTTATTTCCGAAATTCCCCACACTTTCCCGCCAACTGTCGCCTTCCCGACACTTTTTAGCCTCCCCGATTTTGTTACAGATGTTGAGTTCAATAGAAACGGCCAATTTTGATCGAAGGCAATGAAAAATGATAAAACGATGTCTCAAATCAATATCCAAGTTCTCGTCACCAATGAGTGCCGCGCCTGTGTCAAGGTTCTTCAAATTATTCATCAAATGCGGAATACCGTGCCCGGCCTCGGCATCGAGATTTTCAATCTGGATGAGCGCGCCGGCATTCCCGAAGAACTGCGTGCGGTGATCGTGCCGGCAACTTACGTGAATAAGCAGCTCTTCGCTTATGGTGAATTTGAGCCATTGGCACTCATGAACGTCGTGCGGCGTTTCATTAAAATTTTACCCTCAAACCACAAAGGAGAACATCCATGAACAGAGTCGCAATTTTAGTTTTAGCGGACTCCGCTTCCCACGAAGGGCTGGGACGTGTTGCCAATGCTTTGGAGGCCGCCAAAGAATTTAAAGAGGCTAAAGACGACGTCCGCGTGATCTTCGAAGGAGCCGGTACGACGTGGCTTCCGAAGCTTGCGCAACCCGATCATAAAGCCCATGCTTTGTATCACGCGACAAGAGGTGTGCTCCAGGCTTGCAGTTATTGTGCTTCAGCCTTTGGCGTGAAAGAACAAATCCAAAAACTGGAAGTGCCGCTGCTCAGCGAATATGACGGTCACCCCAGCATCAGGAATTTGGTGGCTCAAGGCTATCACGTGATCACATACTGAACGAACGAAAACCATGGAAACGCTCAAACGACGTACTCCCGGCGAAAAGACGAGAAACCTCATTCTGCCGGCTCTTGAGGGCGGCATGTTCAACTTGAGTATTCGTTAAAATTCAAATCAATCTACTTTTCATCAAATCATTTTTAAAGGAGTGTCAAATGAAGTTCCGCAGTTTCATCCTATTCTCAGTGTTGGTGCTGATATCTTTGGCCAACGCGCAGACGAAAAATCCCTGCAACCCTTGCAGCAAGGCCTTGCAGGGCAGTGTGTTTCAGTTCAACGATAAAATGGGCCGCAACACCGTGACCTTCAAAAGCCAGGCGCCGTTGGAGGACATCATCGGCACCACGAATCAAGTCAGCGGGCACGTCGCTTTCGATCCGCAGCACCCGGAAAAAGGCGGCCACGGCGAGTTCACGATCTCAGTGGCGAGTTTGAACACCGGCATTCCATTGCGCGACGAGCATTTGCGCAGCGCGGATTGGCTCGACGCCAACGCTCATCCCAACGTCAAGCTCGAAATCAAAGAGACGAAAAATTTCAAGCCGGTCAAAGTCACCAATGAATCGGCGACCTATGACGCTACGCTGGTGGCGGACTTCACGCTACGCGGCAAAACCAAACGGCTGGAGATTCCCGGGCGCCTCACGTATTTGAAAGAGAATGCGGTGACCAAAACCAAACTCCCCGGCAATTTGCTGGCAGCGCGTGCGAGCTTCGACGTCAAGTTGAGCGACTTCGGCGTGAGCGGCCCCAAAGGCATGGGCCTCATCGGCACGAAAGTCGGCGAGACGATTTCAGTTGAGACCAGTTTGGTCGGCACTTCTGCAGCCGGCGCAATGGCGGCCAATCCCTGCAATCCTTGCGGCGGCAAAGCGATGAATCCGTGCAATCCCTGCGGCGGCAAAGCAAAGAATCCCTGCAACCCGTGCGCGGGCAAGAAGAAAAAGCCGTGAAGCGGCTGAGTTTGGAAAAAATTGGCCCCCCTGGTACCTCCTTCACCCAACCAAAACGTGCGGAGAGAAGTTGCGTGCCACTCTCTCCGCGCTAATTTGATTATCGTCTTGTGCACGAAGTAAGGATGGTTTGAAAATGCAAAAGCGAATGTTATTCATATTGACCAGCATTGCCGCGTTGGCCGTGGTTGTGTCGGCGACGGCGATGCTTGCCGGAAAATCTCACGGCGCGCGCCGTGTTCCCGCGGGCATGGCAATCATACCAGGCGGCGTTTTCAACATGGGCATGGCCGGATCAAATGCCGACGAAGCGCCGGTGCACGCGGTCAAGCTCGCGCCGTTTCTCTTGGATCGTTATGAAGTCACCAATCGCCAATTCGCCGCGTTTATCGAAGCGACGGATTACGTGACGCAAGCCGAACGTGATGGCTATGCGTGGGGCTATCTCAAAGGCACCGGCGATTTTCAAGCCGTTGCCGGCGCAAGCTGGCGGCATCCGGAAGGGCCGGCGTCTTCCATCGATGATCGTATGGATCATCCCGTGGTGTGCGTGAGTTGGGAAGATGCCGCGGCTTATGCAAAATGGGCGGGCAAGCGCTTGCCCACGGAAGCGGAATGGGAATATGCCGCGCGCGGCGGCAGCACGCAACATTTCAAAGCGGCGTTCAATGAAACAAACACGCCCGCGGTGAACGCGCACCATGAGCATGCGACGATGAAAGCCGCACATGATTTATCGCCCTCGGCAAAAAGTCATCGTCTCGACTCCGAGCAACATGCGAGCGCGGCGAACTACCATTTGGTGGAAGCGAATTTTTGGCAAGGAACCTGGCCGACCGACAATCAATTGTTAGACGGCTTTTATTATACCGCGCCGGTCGGCCGTTTCACGCCCAATGATTTTGGAGTATACGACGTGCTCGGCAACGTTTGGGAGTGGACGGCTGACTGGTATGCGGCGGATTATTATCAGCACTCACCGGCGAAGAATCCCACCGGCGCGGCGAGCGGTGAGAATCGCGTGGCGCGCGGCGGCAGTTGGTTTTGCAGCCCGAATTATTGCGGCGCCTACAACACCAGCTTTCGCGGCGCCAGCCCGCCGAATCATACGTTCAACAATGTCGGCTTTCGCTGCGCGGCTGATCTTTAGTTTCTTTAAAGTCGAGCCGTTGCAAAAAGCAAAGATTGTCCAAACGGATAGATAAAGCCCAGCGGATCAACCTTCTCATCTTTCATCAGTTGGCCTTCATCTATCCGTTGGTGAAATGTTTTTTAGTTCCGGCATGTCCGGGTTGTGAAAATAGATCATGACGAAGCAAACAAAAATCATTCTCGTTTTAGCCGCGCTG
>SZPB01000432.1 GCA_030263535.1 Cytophagia bacterium CHB2 | reverse complement strand
AGACAACCATCACGTTGCGGTGGTCAAAGGCGAGGTCGGCGATGGCGAGCCGGCATTGGTGCGCGTGCATTCGCAATGCCTCACCGGTGATATTCTCGGCTCCCTGCGCTGCGATTGCGGCGATCAGCTCGCGCAGGCCTTGACGCAAATTGAAGCCGAAGGCAAAGGCGTTCTGCTTTACATGCGGCAGGAGGGCAGAGGCATTGGCCTGGCGAATAAAGTGAAAGCCTATGCCTTGCAAGATCAAGGCAAAGACACGGTGGAAGCAAATGAAGCGCTCGGCTTCAAAGCGGATTTGCGGCATTACGGCATTGGCGCGCAGATTCTTTATGATCTCGGCATCCGCAAAATCCGCTTGCTCACGAATAATCCCAAAAAAATCGTGGGACTCGAGGGCTATGGTTTGGAAATCGTCGAACGCGTGCCGATTGAAATCCCCGCGAATACCGCGAATCGCAGATATCTCGAAACCAAGCGTGACAAGCTCGGGCATTTGATTCTGGAAGATTTTCCGGAAAACGGCCGAGAAGAAGTCGAGATACGGGAGTGGGATTTGAAGTAGTCAGCAGCGGCAAAGAGTCTTGTCAATTGCGAATGTAAAATTCTATCTCAAATGTTTTGCGATTAAGTTACTTGCCTCAATTTGTGGGGGGGCGAGTCCATCTGGTGTTATTCTTTTTTAGATCATTAGATGCTTCACCCTGCCATTGCCGTGTTCAACGCAACTTAAAAAAATCGTTGAGCGCCGAATCACTGTGACGAACTGCTGAAATCCTGGCACGAGCTGCAGGCGGACAGTTCTGAACGAATCGAAGACATTCCCTGGCTGGCGCCGCGTGCGAAGATCGGCCCGGGCAACAACCCCATCACCGCTGATGCCAACGGCCAGTTCGAAAGCACGGTGCTGTTCCAGCAGGGCGAATTTCCCACCTGGAAGAGCCGGGACTTGATGCGCCCGGCGCAAAACTCTATTGGCATTGTTAAGAATTTTTGTTATTATTCCGGCGCAATACCGTTCAAACGACAAAGTGCATACGTTAAACCGATCGAGTTAACATGCCAACCTTCGAAGGCCACCTCAACGCGCAGAATAAAAATTTTGCCGTCATCGTCAGCCGTTTCAACAGTTTTATTTCAGAGCAACTGCTGCAGGGCGCGCAAGATTGCTTGTTGCGCCACGGCGCGGCGGCAGAGAATATTTCGGTTTACCGCGTCCCCGGTTCATACGAAATCCCCTTCCTCGCCGCCAAGCTGGCAGAGAGCAAGCGCCCTCACGCCATCATCTGTCTCGGAGTTCTGATTCGCGGGGCCACGCCGCATTTCGATCACATTGCCGGCTTTGTTTCAAAGTCCCTGGGCGAAATCGGCGTGCGCAGCGGCATTCCCGTGATTTTTGGCGTGCTCACCACGGACACCATCGAGCAGGCCATCGAGCGCGCCGGAACCAAATCCGGCAACAAAGGCTGGGATGCGGCGCTAGCGGCAATCGAGACAGCAAATCTTTTGGCAAACATGGAAACTTCCGGTTAGCCCTGCAGGTTTAATTTCACAAGTATGAATGTTCAACTCACGCCAACCCGCAAAACGCAAAGACTCCCCGTAAAACTCATGTGCTGTGATCGGGCGAAGCCAAACATCTTTATGACGTCATGGCCTCACGGTTGTGCGGTTTAAAATTACAAAGGTCGAGTATCTCATGAGCAAAACGCTGTTCTGTCTTTTCGCCGCATTTGTCTTTTTGCAGACTCCGGTTTTTTCACAAACCAGCCCGGCCATCGATCTTTCCGACAATCTTTGGGAATCCTTCACCAACATGCGCAACATCAAAGCGGCAAAGAGTAACGCCAGCGGCGTGTGGGCAGCGACCACCGGCGGCTTGCTGTTTTGGAATCGCAGTGAACAGGCCTACCGTTATTTTAGAAATACCGACGGCCTGAGCGAGAACGAATTGACGGCGCTGGGCTTCGACGCACACGGCCGGGTGTGGGCGGGTCTGGCCTCGGGCTTGATCAATGTTTATGATCCCTCCTCAAACTCTTTTTCCGGCGTTAGCGATTTCAGGTCGTTCGGCATCTCGGATTTTGTTGCAAAGGGCGACTCGATGTATATCGCGCTGAGCATCGGCGTCAGCCTGTATCGCACCGATCGCAAAGAAGTGAAGGAAACCTACAAGAATCTCGGGAACCGGCTTGAGATCGGAACAGCCGTGCGCACGATTTTTATCGACGGACAAGATTTATGGGCCGGCACCGATCGCGGCATTGCCAAAACCTCGCTGACGCTGCCCAATTTGCTGGCGCCAGAAAGCTGGACGAATTTTACCACGGCAGAGGGGTTGACATCAAATTCCGTGCTGGGTTTTGCCAAATTTCAAGGACGAATCGCTGCCGCCTTGAGCAACGGCGTGGCACAATTCAACGGCGCAAATTGGAGCAATATCACCGGCAATCTCGGCGACCTTGCGCTTAAACAAATTGCCTCCGCGAGCATTAACGGACAAGAGACGCTTTTTGCCGCAACAGCCAGCGGACTGTTTGCGGCGACAACTCCCGGCGCCTGGCAGCGTGTCGGGCCAAATGTGCCATTGGTTACCGGCATGGTGATTGATCAAGCTAATACCCCGTGGCTGGCAACCTCGAATGCCGGGCTGTTTGAACTGGCGAATACGTCCACGGAGTGGTTGCCGCGTGAGCCGGACGGACCGGGATCCAACAGTATTTCATCGTTGGCACTGGATCAACAAGGTAATTTGTGGTGTACTTCCGGGCTTTCTGATTTGACCGTGGCTTTCACCGTGTATGATGGCCAGCGCTGGCGCTCGTTCAGCACAAAAGATGATCCCATGATTTGGAATGATTGCCGCAACATTACCGTGCTACAAAACGGCGAACGCTGGATTGGCACGTGGGGAAGAGGGATTACTGTGGTGAAAGGCGAACTTGAGCAATTGGAATTCTCGCGCATCGATCACACCAACAATATTCTTGCCAGCGCCTTGTCCAACGATCCTTCTTACGTATGTGTGCCTTTTCTAAAACAGGATTTGGCAGGCAACGTTTGGGTTTGTAACTATGACGCCATCAATTCGAATGCGATTGCCGTGTACACTGCGGCCGGTAATTGGAGATATTTTTCAACCTCTGAAGGCCTCACGAGTGATATTGTAACGACGCTAGAAATTGAAAAAAACGAAACCAGCGACCGGATTTGGATTGGAACCGGCACCGACGGCGTCACGGTGATTGATTACGGCGGCACGCTCAACGATAAATCCGACGATGATCTCTCCGGCGAGCTTGACGAGGATGATAATCTGCTCAACAACCGTGTCAATGCGATTGCGATAGATCGCGACGGCTTCATTTGGATTGGCACCGACGGCGGACTCAACTATTGGTTTGCCGGCGGCGTGAGCAGTCGCTTCGGTTTGATCAGCGATCTGGTGCAGGTGATCAGAGTCGATCCGCGCAACAACAAATGGATCGGCACCAATGCCGGCATTTCCGTGCTCTCCGGCGAAGATAATTTTTCACTCTCTGCCATCACCATCGAAAACAGCCGGCTCGTTTCCAAATCGATTACGGATATGGTGTTCAATCCTGAAAACGGGGAGGTTTGGATCGCGACCACCAACGGCATTTCGCGTTTGCGCACGCCGTTCACCGCGCCCAAATCTGATCTCAACTTTCTTACAGGTTATCCCAACCCCTTTCGCCTCGGTGAGGAGGGCAGCCGTTTCGTTATCAGCAATCTCTCGGAAAACAGCGCGGTGAAAATTTTCAGCGCTTCGGGCGAGTTGGTGCGTTCCTTTGCGCGCGAACAAGTGCCCGGCGCGCAAGTCATCTGGGATGGTCGTGATAATGACGGCAAGCTGGTGCCAAGCGGCGTGTACTTTTTTATGGCGTATATAGAAGAAACCGGCGTCAGTAAGGCGGGGAAAGTCGCAGTCATCCGTCGCTGAGTTGAGAGCCTGCAGCGCTGGGCTTGTTAAGCAGAGTTGACAGTGCGGACAAATTTGTACCGGCTTTGCTGTCAAAGATTTTATTAATCATCTTCAAACACGTTACAAAAGCGTATGATTTTTTTCGCCTCATGTTTCATTAAAGGACAATCTGCTCGATGTCCGGCAAGGTGATTGGGGTGACAGACGATTCTTGCCAAATTGTATTTTTTTGATTATCCTGCCTAAGCGTATAATCCACGTAAGATATTTCAGCGGTGCAACCGCTGGCAAGGAGAAGTGTTTGCCGGCGTTGCGCGCATAAGTCTTAAACGGCATTTTATGACGATCTAGCGCCGGCAGGCATGGGCTTTGCAAAGATGATGGTGGTTGATCTTTGCAAACTCTCGGGCCGGCGCTCAGCAAACGGAGGCTGGGCGAATGCTGCAAAAGCTTTCGCTGTTGAATTACGCGCTGGCCGATCAGGTTGACTTGGAACTCGGCCCGGGCTTGAATATTTTCACCGGCGAAACCGGCGCGGGAAAATCGATTTTGGTTGGCGCAATTGCCGCTTTGTTGGGTGAAAAAGCAGCATTCAATCCGCAGCGCGCGGCTGATACCAAGGCGGTGATCGAAGGGCTCTTTGTCAATTGTTCGCAAAATATTCTGGAGCTACTGCGGCGGCAGGAAATCGATCTCTTAGATGATCAGTCTTTGCTCATTCGGCGCGAGTTTCATCCCACGGGCAGGAGCCGCGCGTTTGTGAATGACACGCCGGTGTCCTCGAGCGTGCTCGATGAACTGTCCGAATTGCTGGCC
>SZPB01000431.1 GCA_030263535.1 Cytophagia bacterium CHB2 | reverse complement strand
TCGCTTTGACATTGGGATCGGAGAGAATGATTTTGAAACCGTTTTCGACCGTTTGGGGATTCGCGCCGCCGCCGACATCGAGAAAGTTTGCGGGCATGCCGCCGGCCAGCTTGATGATGTCCATCGTGCCCATGGCCAGGCCCGCGCCGTTGACCATGCAGCCGACGTTGCCATCGAGCCGGACGTAATTCAGATTGTACTTCGAAGCTTCGACTTCCAGCAGATCCTCTTCATTCAAATCGCGCAGTTTAAGAATGTCGGCGTGGCGAAACAGTGCGTTGTCGTCGAAATTCATTTTGGCGTCAAGCGCCAGCACCTGGCCCTCGGCCGTCACGATCAACGGATTGATCTCGGCGAGCGAACAATCCGACGCGACGCATGCGCGATACAGAGCCAGGAAAAACTTCACCGCGTTCTTGAACGCTTCGCCTTCCAATCCCAGGCCGAACGCGAGCTTGCGCGCTTGCGACGCGCGCAAGCCGGTCAGCGGATCGACGTACTCTTTCAAAATCAGCTCGGGCGTTTCTTCCGCCACTTTTTCGATTTCCATGCCGCCCGCCGTGCTCGCCATGAAAACGAGTTGGGACGACGCACGATCCAGCACGATGCCGGCATACAACTCGCGCGCAATGTTCAATGCCTGTTCGATCAGCACTTGATTAACGCGCTTGCCTTCCGGCCCGGTTTGCGGGGTGACGAGCTGCATGCCAATCATCTTGCGCGCGATTTCATAAGCCTCATGCGCATCTTGCGCCAGCTTGACGCCGCCGCCTTTGCCGCGCCCGCCGGCGTGAATTTGCGCTTTCACAACCACCTTGCCGCCCAACTCATGCGCAATCACGCCTACTTCTTCCGGCGTTTTGGCAACTTTACCTTTCGGTACTGCCACCTCGAATTTGCGCAAAATTTCTTTGGCTTGATATTCGTGAATCTTCAATGCTCCTCCTTAGGATAGTCTCCAGGTAATATTTCGATCCATCTAATTCAAATACGGCCTTTCTATTTTAATTTCTTCATTTCCCATGCGCCACATACGAAACGCCGCCGTCGGTCCCGACAATGAACGTCTCCGTGCCGTCGGTCCATACATCATACCATGAGAGCCCATAAAAAGCAAGATCGATGAGCTGATCCCAATCTCTGCCGTTGTAGTGATAAACACGGCCGTGGATGCCCACCACGAACAAATTGTCTGCGGCTGTGCCGTGCATGCCGTAAAAAACCGTTTGAGCAGGCGAAAGGAGCTTTTCCCAGCCACTGGCAATTTTCCTGAATACGCCGTGACCCGCGGAAAAGAGTTGGCCGTCTACGGCAAAAAGAGCGATATCCCCAAAGGGCGCGCCTTCGCGAGGAAGCCCGGTGAAAGATTGCAAGATACGCCACTCGGTGCCGTCCCACATGGAGAAATACCTCGTGCCTCGGCCTTGGGCATCGTACTCATATGCTAAAGCATAGACTTCGTTTGTCGATAAACCGGCAAAGCTGTTATACCAAAAAGATCTTGGTGGTTGCTTCCGTTGCCAGGAAGAACCATCATAATGATACAAAGCTCCTTTAACTCCGCCAGTCCAGATATCGTCCGGTGATGTCCCCCAGATTCCTTGCAAGGGATGTCCTCCTACTGTAGGAGCGCTTTGCCAATTCTGACCGTTGAAGTGAAGAATTAATGTACTATCCTGTTCGGGCAGATCCGCGGACCAGCGTCCCACAACCCAAATATTGTTCGCGTCAAACCCTAAGATACGATGTACGCCGAAGGGCCTGCCAAGCGGTCCGCCGTATGGTGTGAGGATTTCTTGAAAAATTTTCCACTTCTGACCGTCAAAATGAAACATATCGCCTAACGAGCCGGCATCCCACCCGACGGTATAGATATTTTTCGTTGAACTGCCCCAGATACTTCGCATCAACGTTTGGCCGCTGTTGCTTTTGAGCGTATCGATGGTCCAAGTATAAGTGCGAGGGTCTTTCGGCAACGGTGGAAGAGGTTGGGTTGCTTGCTTTTTGCAGGCAAAAACGCAAACGAGGGTGAGCACGAGGAATAAAACCTTGTGCAAACTTTTTTTGAATATGCTGTTCATGGTTCGCTCGATCATTTTTCGGAATTGCCAAAACGCCACACACTAAAAAAGTGTGTGGCGTGCATGAGTTGAGCTTATTTTATGCGTACGAGCTTACCCGACTTCACAAACGGTGCAGCGCCGTTTGTCGGTTGCGCAAGAAAACGGTAAAGATAAACGCCGCTTGCCGAGCGAGAAGATGCAACGCTCTGCCAAACGACTGAATAATTACCGGCATTATGCAAGCCATTGCTCAATACCTCAAGGCGCCGACCGTTAAGGTCATAAACTTCCAGCACGAGATGGGCGCTGCTCGGAAGCTGATAACGCAACGTCGTGGCTTCGACAAATGGATTGGGGCTTGCCTGAATCGCGAAGCTTTGCGGCAACGTTTCTTCATTAAGCGGATCCGCTGTGGCTTTTGGAATGATACCTCCGTTGCCGAACACCGTGATGTAATTTGCATCCGCCGCGATGGCCGTGCTGCCGCAAACGTAATAACTGCGCACGTCATATTCCAGCAGATCGTGCGTATAGCCTGAGGTCATGAGATAGTCGTAATCCGTCCAGGAAGTGACGTTGTTGGCCAGGGTCGCTTTCAAAACCGGTGGACCCAAACTGCCGCCCGCGGGTTTTGCGCGCCGCCAAACTTGATAGGTCACATTGGAATTGGGATGTTGATTCCAGGCAAGTTGGATATATTGCCCCGGGCTGCTGCTTACATGCAGATTGAAGTAGCTCATCTGCTGCGGCTTGACCACAACGTAGTTGGCAACGTACTCCACGTTGGTATTGGGAATAAATGTGATTTCTGGATTCGTACTGCCGTTTGACCAATTGCTGAAATTGTAGATCACGCCATTGTAGGTTTGGTTATTCGCGCGAGCAGTGACATTAATCTCCTGCTTCACCTCTGTAGTGTGCGGCGAGCTTTTGTTTTGGCTGTTCACAACGATAACGCCGCCATTTCCCGCGCCGCAGGGGAATTGATTTTTGAACGTCACGTCATAGTAGGCGTCAAAGACCGCCTCATATGTCGCAGCCCCATCTACTGTGATGAGGTGAGGATTGCTATAAGTCAAATGGCTTCCATTTCGTGTCCACTCCCTGAACTTCCGTGTTATTCCCTCATGCTCTTGTGGGGAGGGAGAGTGAATCCAAAGCTGGCTTTCCGTGTTTATCTTGCGCTCGATGTAGGTTCCCGGAAACTGGCACCATGTACCGCTCATGGTTTGGCCGACACATATGACCCCGCCGCCGAAGCTGTTGCGGAAAACGAGGGCGTTAAGCGGACCGCCTCCACTCAAGCCGTTGCCTTCGTGGTACCCCACAGGCATGCCCTGTTGCGGGATAACGTTATTGAGCAATATTCCATGCTGCGGTTGCAGGTTTTGCGCCGGAACCTGATCGACCTTGATATTGCGAATGGCTGCCTCGCTGCCGTCAAAACCGGGTGGAATATAAATAACAAATGCCGCGTGACCATTTGCCCCCTGGCGTATTGTACCGAATACCACAATATCCCCAAGCTCGATGCCGCTCAAACTTGCGCCGGAAACATAGGGAAAATTATTTTCGTCAATTTGCGATGCATAGGTTTTCGCCGGATTGCACTCCTGATCGCCGTCATAACGACCGAACGCCCTTCCTTGCGCATATCCCCAGCAAATGCTCGAAGCGGGCGCGTTGTTGTAGGGATAGGTTCCGCCCGGATGCCCATGTGCGATGGGAATGTGCCCGCCGACCGGTTGCGCCTGCGTTATAGTGGTAAGAAAGAATAAGGCAAACAGGGTAGGTGAAAAAAATACTGGCCTGATCATAAACCGTCTCCTCTCATTTGGTTGGTGGAAACCGAAAACGCCTTAGTGGACTTGGTCGAGCAGTGGGTGTTGATTGCCGGTGTTACATCACGCGAGATGGAAGCAATTTATTCAACTTAGAGAGATTCAAACTTTTTGACCACGAAACACACGAAAAGCGCATTGATGTATTTCGTGTTTTCTGTCGGCCGAGCAAGGAATCTGTTGAAGTAGAACCAGAGAATATGATCAGATCGTGCCATCGCGAATTTTCTTCAAAATCTCGGCATCGGCCAAATCGCCTTGGCGGCCAGTGTTTTTTTTCAAGTGAATGAGATCATCAAGACTCACAAAATTGATTCGCACGCCATCGATTTTAAAAACATTGCGATTCTCCCAACATCTCTGGAAATCCAATCCCGGCGCCTCCGACAAAACATCGACACGAATTCTCAGGATCAGTCAAATATGCCGCACCCAAGCGCAAAGTCCTGAAAACCTTCAACAATTTCGTGTACGTTTTTTCACTGGACAGAACGGCAATATCCGCATCTTTGGTGCTTCGGGGAATGCCGTATGCAATTGCCGCAAGACCGCCTATAACAAGATACTTAACGCGCGCGGCGTTTAGCGCCCGGAACAGGGCGAGATACCTTTTTAGCATGATTCCTCGGATTTGCGCGCTCGATGGCGGCCACGAACTCCATAAACTCAAACATACTTTTGATGCGCTCTGCCGGAGTCAATTTAAGGAAACTGCGGACCTTGGCTTCCATCGTTTCATGTTCGAAGCCGTAGAGTACTTTGGGCTCCTGGGACATATTTTGTTTCTCCCAAACTCAAAATTACTACTCGGAGCACTAAATACATTAATTTTTAATTGCCGCATACTGAACGTTCTTTTCAAGAAAGTAATTCCGGACAATATGAGGTTGGTGTTGACG
>SZPB01000430.1 GCA_030263535.1 Cytophagia bacterium CHB2 | reverse complement strand
TTCTTTTTCACAAAACCACGCGGCGGGATTTGTATGATCGTGAGTTAAAAACGGCGGAAGCGGAGGGATTCTTCGATGTGATTTTCTGCAATGAACGCGGCGAGATAACCGAGGGCTGCCGCAGCAACCTCATCATCAAAAGTGAAGGCCGCTATTTCACACCGCCGTTGGATTGTGGCGTGCTGCCGGGCGTGTATCGCGCGCATCTGGTTGCCTCGGGAAAATTCACGCTTGAGGAGAAAATTCTTTTGCCGCAAGAACTGGAGAGGGCAGAGGAAATTTTATTGTGCAACGCGGTGCGGGGACTTGTTAAAGCTGTCTTGGAAAAGAATTAACCAGCGCGGTTTGCTACGATTCTCTACTGGGCATGTTTTTACAGCCACGGATAAACACGGATCTTCACGGATTCTTTTCCAGGTTTCAAAATAGTCTCTTCGAAGTGTCCGGCAGCAAATGCTGCGATTAATAAGGTGTTCATCAACAGAATCAAGCAGCAGAATGAAGATCCCGGGCGGTTTCGGGAAATTTCACGGCGCCTGCCCGGAGCAGCGTTTGATTCCGGCTGTAATTTCCTCATATAGCGTAAACCGTTCGAAATCCGGCTCGGTGCTCAAGGCGCGATAGAGAGCAAGCGCTTGCGGCAAATCGCCGGCGGCTTCCGTCAAGCGCGCCATCCAAAAGCGTTGGAGCATGCCCACGTCTTCAAAATCCTGCGTCAGCCATTTGTAGGTCGCGAGATGATCTTCGGGCGGCAGAATCGCAGGCAGGGCATTCAGCGTTTCGCGCCGGTACATGTAATACACGTAACTTTCAATCCTGCGGCGTTGCTCCGGGGGCAGATCCTCATTATTCTTTCTCATCTCATTCGCCACGCGGATCAACTCCAGGGTATAGTCGTCGTTGCGAATATTTTGCAATGCTTGAAGCTGAAGTCTGCGGACAAATTCCTTGTCTCTCCCGTTATTCAGCGCTGCCGCGAAGTGGGGCTGGGCCTCCTCCAATTTCCGGTTTTGCCAGAGCATCCAAAATCCCCACATGGCATGCGCATAAGCGTTGTCCGGATCCACATTCAATGCTTCCTGAAAGCTCTCTTCGATTTTGAGGCCGCGCGCGCCTTCACGCCACTTGAGAAAATTTGCCCAGCCAATATGCGCCAGCACATCCGCGCTGGCGGCGCTTTTGTTCATGGCGACATTGCGATAAAGGCATGCAATGGTTTTGTTGACAATCTCGGTGAACGTCTGGCCTTCAGGTACGCGGATATTGCGCAGCCAATCCATGGCCAATTGCATTTGCGCCTGTTGCAGTTCGGAGGATTCCGGCTGCAATGCGATTGCCTGTTCAAGCGATTCCCATGCGGCGGCGTATTCGCCGTTGGCACGCTGCAACTCTGCCACCGCGTGCAAGTTCGATGCTTCACGGGCCTCCCTCCCAAAATGCCAGCCTAAAAACCACAAAGCCATAATCAAACCAAGCGCGGCGAGCGCGGCCAGGCCCATGGTTAAACGCGAAGGCTTTTTCGAAGTATTTGATGCGCCCGGAGAAGTAATGGCAGCTTCATGTTCGGAAATGAGAAACAGCCTCTCGGGATCAACTCGCTTCGCCAAGAGTTTGGGAGTGTCTTGCTCGTTCAGCCCTTCCAAATCGATTTGCGCACAGCCCAAGTCAAACGCCGTTTTCACGTCGCGGCCATAGCCCAGCGCTTGATAAAAAGCTGTGGCAAATTTGAGGGCCGCAGCGTCGCCGATTTCCTGGGACATGCCGATGACGCAATCAATATGTTCGGCAATGGCCTGCGCCTGTTTCTCCGAATAGCAGGCATTGAGCACAACACAGCGGATATCGTCTTTCAGCTCGTCAAACAACCGGCCCAACGCGCGACTTGAAACCGGATGGCTTTCCCCGGCCTCGTCTTCCAAAACGATTTCACCGGCAGCGCTGCCATGTCCGCTGAAATGCACGATGACGGATTTATGTTGCAACAAATAGCCTTGCAGATCGCTGACGCGCACAGCCTCTTGTTGTTCGATGTCGAACTTGTCCCGGAAATCTGATTGGCGCAACGCCTGCTTGATCGCGCGGATTTCCTCATCCAGCTTCAAGCGGCTGGCATCTTCGGGATTTGCCGTGAGAAAAAGTATTTTGATGGCCGTGCTCATTTCACGTACTCGATCAGCTTTTGTCCGACGATGGTGTTATCATGAATGCCGCCGAACACCTCACTGCCTGGACCAAAAGCAAAAATCGGCACCATCACGCCGCTGTGGCCGGTGGTGGTAAACGCCGTCTTGGTGACGGTTTTCTCGGCAACGGAGCCGCCTAAAAGAGAATAACCGCCGGTTTCGTGATCAGCCGTGACCACGATCAAGGTTTCGTTGTTCTTCTTGGCAAAGTCGAGTCCCACGCCGATGGCATCGTCGAAATCCACCATTTCCATAATCGCGTAGTCGCTATTGTTGTCGTGGCTGCCCCAATCGATTTGCGAGCCTTCCACCATCAGAAAAAAACCGTTTTTGTTTTGCGCGAGAATTTCGATGGCTTTGGCTGTCATGGCCGGCAGTGTGACCGTGCGGCTGTCAGCTTTGCCCAAATGCCCGGCCTCGAACAGTCCGACCAGTTTTTTCGGCTTGGCGAGTTTCTGAAATTCCTCCAACGTGCGGATGGCTGTGCGATCTTTCGCCAGGATTGCCCACAAATCCTGTTCGTCTTCGCGTTTGCTGTCCGTTTGTGATTTCGGCACGAAATAACCCCAGCCGCCGCCCAGCATGACATCCACCGGACTCCTGGCGAGTTGCTCGGCAATTTCGTTGTACTTGTTGCGGTCATCCACGTGGGCAGCAAAGCAAGCGGGCGTGGCATGGGTGATGGTACAGGTTGCCACCAGGCCGGTGGCCTTGCCCTTTTCCGCAGCATATTCGAGCACGGTTTTCACCGGCTTTTTGTCGGGATCGACGCCGATCGCTTTGTTGTAGGTTTTGATGCCTGCCGCCAGAGCTGTTGCGCCTGCCGCAGAGTCTGTGACATAAGCATCAGATGCGTGCGTCGTTAGTAAGCCGGCAGTTTTGCATTGTTCGAGCTGCAAGGTTCCCTTGACGGTTTTACCGGCGCTCACTTGCGCCACGCCCATGCCGTCGCCAATGAAAAGAATGATATTTTTTGGTAAACGTTCCGAGGGCGCGCCGGCCCAGGAAGATGACGCGAAAAGCAAAATCGTCCCTGCAAGAGCAATCATATATTTTCGCATGTTCGCAATCTCCTCACATGATTGATGTGATAGCCGTGAATTTTTTCCAATCTTTGTTTACTCCGTTCACTCCTGTTTAAAGGATTGGATCTTTTAACTTTCGTTCTGCTATGCCCCACCGATTTTCAGGCAAGTTGAAATCTGAAGCTCTCCAGGCAACTTCAACAAGCCTTTGCCCACGGAAGTAGAATTCCCACAGAGCCAACAACGCCTTTTTCAGTGGGATTTCATTCGTGGGCGAAACACTTTCGAAAGTTTATTTTAGATTTGAAAAACGAATCGCCTAGCCCGTTACGCGCGGCTGGGTTTTATTCCGGCTGTTTCAATTTCGGTGCGGCAAGCGAATCTGCGGCGGGCGGGTTGGCTTCGCGCTCAAGCTGCTGCACCGTGAGATTCAGCACGTCTTGCCACTGCTCGGCATGCTCGCGATAATAGCGCGCGGCCTCTTGTATTTGATGTTGCTGATAACCGCGGGATTGCAGCAGCGAATCGAGCCCGGCCGCCGGCAACGAATCAAGCTGCGTCGCCTTGAGCAGCGCAACATACACCTCGGCAAATTTTTCCGGTTCGGTTAAGGGATTTTGCGGTTTGGTTTCACAGCCGAGCAGCAACAGCGCCAGCAGGAACCTTGCCCCGGGTTTGCTCATTTGCGAATGAACTCCACCCGCTGATTCACTTTTCTCGCCTCGACCGTATTCGCATCCGCCAGCGGCCGCGTTTCTCCCCAGCCTTTGGAGCTCAATTGTTCCTCGGAGATTTTATATTCTCTTACCAGATGTTCTTTGAGCGCCTCGGCACGCGCCTGCGAGAGCCGGACATTGTCGCCCTCCGAGGGAAGTTCGTTGTCATGGCATTCGATTGAAAAACTCAGCGTGGCATCGGCTTTGAGCAATTCGGCAAATTGCTTGAGCACCGGCGTGGACTTGGGACGGATCACGTTCCTGCCCGGCTCGAAGTAAATGCCGTAGGATACGATCTTGCCCGAAGCGCTGAGCTGGTTTTGCAGCGTGGCCGGTCCGGCTGACACCGTGAAATTGGTGAACCAGCATTGATCGTCCGCCTCATCCTCCTCATCCGTGCCCGCCAGAAAAACTTCCACACGCTCGGCTTTAAATTCGCTGCTCTTGGGAATGTTGATCAACCGTTCGTCGTCGATGTAACATTTGAGGCTGCTGCCGTCGACTTGCACGGCGAGATGATGCGTGCCGGCAGTGAGATCGATATTTTTTTCCGAGGTCAGACCGGACGACATGCTAAAAAAAATCGCGGGCGGTTCCAGCGTGAGCGAGAGCCAGTCTTCGGCGTTGGCGCCGATCATATCGAGGCGATAGCGGCCACTATAGCCCTGGGGCGTCACGTTGAAATCCATTTCAATGGTAAATTGCGCCGGCAGCTTGAGATCGAGCGGCGAGACCGTGACCTGCTCTTGCGCATGCAGCCAATATTGTTTCGAAATTTCGCGCACCGTGACCTTGCCCTCGGGCGGCAGCACCGACCACGCGCCCGGCGCCTCGCCCGGGCGATCGGCGGTGATCATACGCCGTCCAATCAATGGGCGCGCGCGGCGCGATTTGGGCGTGCAACGCGGGCAAGCAAATCAGCCGCGGCCAACACCAAAAGCGTTTCAAGAAAAAAGTCATTGCAAATTCTCCAACAACGATAGTTCAAGTCAACGCGCAATTTAACATTATTTCATGAAAGTTCAAGGGCAGCACATAAAAAAATGACGGATAGCGTGTGCTTGACATCGCCTTTTCTGCTGCGTATTTTACTCATAGCAGTGCTTTTTGGAATGGGGATTTTACCAATGCGGGAGCTTGTGGGGCGCTTTTGGCAAAACGCAATTAAAAAGCTTTGAACACGGATGACGCAGATTGGGTGAATTTTCACGGATAAAAAATTCGCGTAAACCTGTGTCATCCGCGCTATCCGTGTTCAAAAAAATGAACGGAGTCATTCATCATGTTACATCACTTGCCTCTCAAGCACCCGCAACCCGATGCGAAACGCTTCATCAATATTTTGCTGGGGCGCGAGAAAGGCCCGCGCGTGCCCTTGGTGGAATACATTGTCGATGACGTCGTCATGCGACCGATTGTCACCGATCTGCTCGGGCGCCAATGGGCGCCTGAAGCGGCCGAACGCGAATCACAAAAGGCCTATTTGGACAACTTCATCGCGTTCTGGCAGCAGCTGGGTTACGACTTTGTCCGCTTCGAGCGCGCGCTGGCGTTTCCCGTCAAGCAGATGATCGAGCCAGATCCCGTTCCCGGCTCCGATAAGCAACGGGCGTGGGCGGATGAACACGAGGGCACCATCCGCAATTGGGATGATTTTGAACGCTATCCCTGGCCCACGATTGAGCAAATGGATTTCTTTCCCTTTGAATATTTGAATGCTCATTTACCGGAAGGCATGGGATTGATGTCTTCGCATGGCGGCGGCGTCTTCGAGCATCTCTCATGGATCATGTCTTTCGAAGGCCTGTGCCGCGCGCTGTATGAAGACCGGCCGCTGGTGGAGGCCGTTGCCAACCGGCTGGGCGAGCTGATGACGGACTTCTACCAACACCTGTTGGATTTGGATCGCCTCATTGCGGTTTTTCCCGGCGACGACATGGGCTTCCGCACCGGGCCGCTGATCTCGCCCAAAGATTTGCGCGCGCTGATTTTGCCCTGGCACCAACGTTTTGCGGCGATGACGCACGCCAAGGGCCTACCATATTTTCTGCACTCCTGCGGCGACGTGCTCAAGATCATGGATGACTTGATCAATGACGTTGGCATCGATGGCAAGCATTCGTATGAAGACGTCATCATTCCTGCGCCGGAGTTTCAAGCGCGTTACGGCGATCGCCTCGCCGTGTTGGGCGGATTGGACGTCAATATTCTCGCCGCCTCCACGCCAGCGCAGGTGCGAGAACGTGCGCGCTTTCTGCTTGAAACCTGCGGCAGCCGCGGCCGCTACGCGCTCGGTTCCGGCAATTCGATTCCGAGTTACGTGCCGCCGGAAAATTATCTGGCGATGCTTGATGAAGCGTTTGAGATTATTTGAATCTGATTGGGGGCATAACCTCAAAACCATATTGAGCACCCAACGTGAAAACACTTTCCACATCCATCACCCTTGCCGCTGCGTTGACTTTCCTTTGCGGCAACGCCTCCGCCTCCAAATTCAAACAGCTTCTGCCGGTCACGAACAAGATTCTTATGCTGCATTTTGACGACGGCTACGTCGAGCATTATGGCCTCGGCCAGGCCGGCAACGATGATCGCGTCGTCAAATCTGAGCTGCTGCTCATCTGGGCAATGCGAACCGCTTCGTATACGCTCAACAGCGCGGATGATCCGAATTACGCCTCGCCGCTGTCTCCGCTCAAAGTAGGCCGCAAGAGCAAGGGCAAAGATTTCAGCTCGATTCATGCTCAAAACTATCCCTATGTGCTGGAACATTTCATTTACCTCGAACTGCCCCATCCCCTGCAACACGGCAAAACTTATCGCCTCGATTTTCCTTACCTCGATCCAACCATCAGCGACACGACGTTTGTTTATGACGAATACGCGCTGCGCTCGGAAACTATTCATGTGAATCAAATCGGCTACGCGCCGTCAGCGCCGGTGAAGTATGCCTATCTCTCGCATTGGATGGGCGATCTCGGCCCGCTTGCGTTGGATGATTATGCCGCTTCACAATTCTATCTCGTTGAAGAGAAATCCCGAACGGTTGTTTACTCTGGGGTCATCGAACTGCGAAAAGCGCTGCAAACCGGCGGGCCGGACAACGGTTATCCCACGCACGCGCCTTACGGCAGTTTCACTGGCGCCGATGTTTGGGTTGCGGATTTTTCGGATTTCGACCGGCCGGGCGAATACCGCTTGATGGTCGAGAGAGTTGGCTCTTCCCACCCGTTTCGCGTTGATGATGATGTTTATCGCGAGGCGTTTTACACCACCATCCGCGCGCTTTATCTGCAACGCTGCGGCGTGGCTCTGGAAGCGCCTTACACCCAATGGACGCGGCCGCGCTGCCATCATCCCGCCCAAGGCGACACCGTGATTCTCTCCACCTGGCGCTACCTGGACGGCGGCAACGCGTTCACGCAATTGCCGCAATATGCCACCACCATCAAAAAACCGTTTTGGGGCGGCTGGCACGATGCAGCGGATTGGGATCGCAATGCCTATCATTTGAATGCGTGCAAAACATTGCTGCTGGCTTATGAATTGCGTCCCGAAAATTTTTCCGACGACGAACTCAACATTCCGGAAAGCGGCAACGGCATTCCGGATATTTTGGATGA
>SZPB01000429.1 GCA_030263535.1 Cytophagia bacterium CHB2 | reverse complement strand
CGGCTTCGAGATCTTCTTCGCGGCAAAAACAGTAATAAGCTTTCTTATGGGCAATCAGTTGCTCGGCATATTTTTGATAAAGATCGAGACGCTCGGATTGCCGATAAGGTCCGAGCTTTCCGCCGGCCTCCGGGCCTTCATCCCAATCCAGGCCGAGCCAACGCAAATCTTCGTAAATCGAATTCTCAGACTCGGTAGTCGAACGCACAGCATCCGTGTCTTCGATGCGGAGAATGAAGGTTCCGCCGGTATGCCGCGCGTAAAGCCAGTTCAAAATGGCCGCGCGCGCATTGCCAATATGCAAATGCCCCGTCGGGCTGGGGGCGAATCTTACACGTACAGGTGTTGACATATGAGGAGAATAAATTCCTTAATGATCAGTTATCCCTTCTGCCGGATACTCTTTTTTAGCCACTGATGCGCACGGATTTTCACTGATTTTTTCTTAAATAGGTTCTTTCAAAAAGGCTTTTGAATCCGTGTTGATCCGTGCAAATCAGTGGCTAAAAGTCATATTCTTGAGCGGTTTTGCAAGATAACGTAGGAAAACCGGGTCTTTGCTGCTCTTGCTTTTGATTATTGCAGATGAAATTTAAGATAGTGATCGAGAAAAGCAAGGAGAGAGTCGGGCTTGCACAGATCAAATATCTTTTCGCGTCTTTACGAATGTATAAAAACATGTGATCTTGGACACGGAGAACAGCGCAGGCAGTTGAGGCGGCATAACCGTCTGGGCGGCAGATCGTTATCGCCGCATCGTGCGGCGACCAAACTCCGTCTCAAACGTCTCGTTGTCCGGATAAACATAACCGAAACTCTGCTCCCAAATCCCCGCCTTTTCCATACACAAGTAAAAAAACACCTCGTTGTGCCAGGGTGCGAAGGCCTGGTACATCCGCTGGAACATCGCCACTTTGATTTCATCCGGATACGTAAGCTTGCCATGCGGATCCGGCACCATTTCCATCTGCGAAATTTTGGTGGCATGGCCGAGCGCACGCATTTTCTGCAGCACCGGCTTGATCAGCGTCACCGAGCCGAAGGAGATGAAGCGGACTTCTGCCGGATCAAATCGTTGCAACAACTCAGTTGCGATCGCCGGGTAATCCTCCTGCCAATGGTCGTAATACACCATCGGATGAAAATGAAACGCCACGCCCATGCCGCGGTTTGCCACCTGCCGCGCCGCTGCCAGCCGTTTTTCCAAACTTGCCGTGAAATGTTCCTCGTTGGCAATGATGGTGGGCGTGTTCAGCGACCAACTGATCACGAGGTTGGTGGGAGCTTCATGCTCAAGAAAATAGCGAACATTGTCGGACTTGGTTTTAAGCTCCAACAAAATGCCGGGATGATGCGCGGCAAAGCGGCACAGGGCATCAAGAATGCCGTGGCGATTGCCCCACGCCAGCGAATCCGAAGATTGTCCGGTGCCAATGTGATAGAAGCGGCCCGGTTCCAGCTCAAGTGCGGCGAGCTTTTGTGCAAAGTGTTCGTCGAACACAATCTCGTCGCTGTAGAAGGTTTGAATCGAGCAATAGGAACAGCCAAAAACACAGTTCTCCACGGCGTCGATCGTGTGCAGGTTGCAGCACACGGTTTTCTCCGAAGCCACCGGACACATGCCGAAAATGGTTTTGTCGGAGTCTTTGACCGTAATCAGGCTCTTCTCGCGCTGCTTGGGCCGCGTCAGCGGAATGAGCGGATAAGTTTTGGGCGCCTGCCGCAGCGCCGCCAGCTCGGCCTGAAGTTCCGTTAACATCTGCTTTTTGAGATGGCCCTTGCGGTTGCCGGTTCGAGCGGAACGTTTTTGCCACCAGGTTTCGAGATCACCCTCGCCCCACATGCTCAGGTCGCGGCAAGCTTCCACCACCTGGCGGAATTCCTGAAACGTGAAGCGCTGCTCGAACGCGAGCCGCTGCAGGAATTCCTGCTGGCGTGAGGGCAATTGTTCGAAAAGGGTTTTACCGGCAAAACCGGCAAACTTGGCAGCGTAATCAAATCGGGTGGTGGTATTGGTGTTCATGCGTTTTAAATTTTGAATTGCTTTCGAGTTTTAGAACTACGTTTGCTATCGGGCACTTTTCAGCAATAACTCTTTTAGCCACTGATTCACACTGATCAACACGGATTTCAGAGCAGTAAATATGTCACCCTTACAGGGTTTTACCCTGTTCTTTTTGGCTATCTTTCTATAATCATTTCATCCCTTCGGGATTCTCGGTTCGGATAATCCCGAAGGGATGGCATGATTATAGTCATTTGGCGTTTTTTCTTCATGAAACCACGAAGTGGTGACATAATTTTGCGGCTCAATGAAAGGGCAATTTTGAAAAAACCTCTTAAAGCATAAAAAATCAATGCAAATCCGTGTTCATCCACGGCGAAAGCAAAAGCGTCCGTTGGTGAAAACTTGCGCCGGGAAGATAACAAATTCTAACACAAAATTCACAAATAGATGTTCGTTATAAACGTTCGTAGTCGCGCCTTATGAATGTTGATAATCAAAATCGTTAATCCCGATTTGTTCTGCTACGGCTTGGCCGTAGCATTCACTGTGGTCAAGCTGTGGCTGAACATTACCGAACTTGAATGTCAAAACTCATTAGGCGCCCGCTCGTCATTTCCCCCCGACGTTCAGCTCCTGAAGGGGACACTACAAACAAGCGCGTCATTTCATGCGCACCACCACCAGCGTCAAATCATCCGACTGCGGCATGTCGCCGATAAATTGCAAGACGGCTTCATAAATGCGGTTGCGCAGGCCTTCCGCGGAAAGGTGGCGGTAGCGGGCAATGACTTCAAACAAACGTTCGGTGCCGAACTCCCGCCGGTTTTCATCCTGCGCCTCGGTAACGCCGTCGGTGTAAAACACGATTGTATCTCCGGAAGCGACGGCAACGGCATGCTCGCCATAAACCATATCTTCACACACGCCTACAATCAAATTCGATTCCGTCAATTCGATCAACGCGCCGTTGCTGCGCAAGAGAATGGGATAGTTGTGGCCGGCATTGGTGTAGGTGAGCTGTTGCTTTTCCGGCGACAATACCGCATAACAAAACGTGGCATATTTTTCGGGATTGGTGGTGCGGGCGATTTGCGCGTTCAACTCCTGAACCACCGCACTGGGTTTGATGTTGCGCGCGGCCACGGCGCGAAAAACCGCGAGCAAACTCGACATCAATATCGCGCCAGGCACCCCCTTGCCGGCCACATCGCCGATGGCAATGCCGAGGTCGCCGCCCGGCAATTCCACAAAATCATACAAATCACCGACCACCTCGAGCGAAGGCAGATTGATGGCGGAAATTTCGCATTGCGGCGCCGCGGGAATGAGGCGCGGCAACAGCATGCGCTGAATCTCTCGCGCCACGTTCAACTCTTCGTCGATCCGCTGTTTTTCCAGTTTTGACTGATAGAGCTTGGTATTTTCGATGGCGATCGTGGCTTGATTGGAAAGCAGCGTCAGCAACGTCATGTCTTCATACGAAAACGGCTGGCGCGAGAGTTTCTGGCCAACGGAAAGGATGCCGACCAGGCGGCCATGCTGCGCCAGCGGCAGCAACAGCTTGGGCCGCATGCGCAGCAATGCCTCGCGTTCCTGCGCCTGGGTTAACTGCGGCTGCACATCTTCGGAATAAACGGGAGACTCGATGCGGGTGAGCAGGGGCACGAACTGGCCGTCGCGGCGGAAGCGTACTTCGGTGCTGATCACATCGCTGCGGGTTTCTTCCGGCCGGCCGTTGGTGGTGATGATGGAGGTGAACGCCGTTTCATCTTCATCTTCCAAAAAAAGATAAACGCTTTCCAAACCCAGGGCTTGCCGCAACGAGCCGGTTATTTTTTCCTGCAATTGGCCGAGATTCATCACGCTGAGCAAATCCCGGCTGAGGGTTTGCAGAAACTCGCGATAATCCACCGTGTCTTTGAAAAACCAGCGTTCCACCATGCCTTCCGTCAAGCTCAACAACGGTTGAAATGCGATAACCGCGATCACCAAAAAAATGACTTCCAGCAGCGGCAAATTCACGCCCATAACCGCTTCCACAACGTTTTTGGCTTTGGTGTAAATCAACAAATAAACGCCGACGAGCAAACCGGAAGTGATCGAGTAGATGAAGCTGCGGCGAATGATGAAGCGTACGTCGAGAAACTGATAGCGAATGATGGCCCAGGCAATCGCGCCTGAGCCGATGAGCAGGCTGGCGATGGTCAGCACTTGAGCGAGGTTGCGTTCGACTTCAAAGGCAAAAATTTTGGGAATCAAAAACGCCAGGGCGTAAAGCGCGAGGCTGGTAAGAATACCCCACATGACCCAGCGCGTTTGGCCGCGCACCCGCGGATTTTTTAGACGAAAATAGCTGCGTTGCATGAGCACAACCGCCGCCACGACATAGGCAATGTTGATTGCCGCGAAGAAAGTTTCCTGATGCGTAACTGCAACTTCCAATACCGCAGCCAAGCCGCGCAATAAAATCTTAACCGGCTGCAGCAACGCCGGCCAGTTCTGCGCCAGCCCGAGGCTGTGCCGCAGACTTTGCACGCTGCCGGCATTGGGCAGCATGAGCGACATCAGCAAGTGCAGAACTTGGGGCGCGAACAGCAAAACCGGCAAGCGCGGCCGCGCTGCGAGCGCCGGATGCTCAAGCGGGAAAACCAGGCTGAACAGCACGAGCTGCGGAAAAAACAATTCCCAGACATGATAAAGGCGATCGAGAAACGTGAAGTCGATTTGCGCAGAAGAGCCGGCTTGCTGCAACAGCAAGCCAAACGCGCCGAGTATCGGGCCGAGGCCGGCGAGTAACAGCATCAGGCCGG
>SZPB01000428.1 GCA_030263535.1 Cytophagia bacterium CHB2 | reverse complement strand
TATGCTGGTTGATTCACATGCCAGCACGATCGAGGGTTTTGTGTTTGACGGCAACAACGTTGCCGAAGACGCCCTGGATTTACGTGCGGCTACGGTGGCCAAACATAATGTGATCTATGGCATCCGGCAAGGCCAGGGACGCGGCGTTGCCATTTCCGGGCAGGCAATGCTGATCAACAACACGATTCACAACTGCGCGACCGCGGTGCAAATTACCACCGGAGCAGCCGCCGCGGTGGTGAAGAACAATCTCATCACCAACAACAGCATTGGAATTGACAACAACGCAGCGAATGGCGTGCATCGTTACAACGATGTTTATAACAACGAAGTCAATTACGCCGGCGCATTCAATTTTTCCGGAGTGGGCGACATCAGCCTGGCGCCGCGCTTTCTCGATCCCGCGGCCAATGATTTTCGCCTGCAAAACACTTCGCCTGCGCTCGATGCCGGTGATCCGGCGGATGCGGTCGGTGAGGAGCCGGCGCCGAATGGCGGCCGCATCGACCTGGGCGCGTACGGCGGCACGAAAAACGCCACGCCGCGCCTGCTTCCGCCGGTTTTGCTCACACCCGCCAACAGCGCTGATGGCCAGCCGCTCACGCCCACGCTGTCATGGCAGCCCGCCGCCGGCGCGACTTCATACCGGCTGCAAATTTCCACCGGCGCAGACTTCAGCACCACGGTCTTTGATGATTCCACCCTCAGCGCAACCTCATGGCCGGCTGGGCCGCTGGCCAACAATACACTGTACCACTGGCGAGTCAATGCCAAAAACAATTTCGGCCCAAGCGAATTTTCGAATGTGTTCCAGTTCACGACAGCCAGCCCGACACTGAGCGGGGTCTCGCCGGCGAGCGGCAATCGTTTGCAAACGCTGGAGGTGACTTTTACCGGCAACAATATTGCCGACGATCTCGCGATAAATGTCGGGGCGGATATTGCGATCAATTCCAAAAGGCTGCACAGCCCGGAGAGTTTGACCGTGAATCTCACTATCGCCGCCAACGCCGCCACCGGACCGCGCGAGTTTTCAGTGGGCGCGTCGAACAGCCGTTCTTTTACCGTCACCAATCCCGCGCCCACGCTGGCAAGCATTGCCCCGGCCCGCGGCGATATTGAACAAACCTTGGACGTGATATTTACCGGCAGCAATTTTTTTCAAGATGCCACCACGGTGAATGCCGGCAATGGCATCACCGTAAATGATATAACCGTCACGAACACAACCAGCTTGACGGCAAACCTCACCATCACCGCCGCGGCTGACACCGGCAGACATGATTTCGTGGTGATCAACAGCGGCCCCGGCGGAGGCGTCTCGGCCAGTCAAGCCTTCACGGTGAATCCGCAGACCGTGGCGTTGGCGGCCCTCGAGCCGGCAAGCGGAGAGCGTTTGCAAACGCTGGACGTGATTTTTTCCGGAACCAATTTTACTGAGGGTCTGGCGGTGAATGTCGGGCCGGATATTTCAATCAACTCGCAACAGCTCAACAGTCCGGCGAGCTTAACCGCGAATATTACCATTGGCGCCAACGCCGCCACCGGCCAGCACAATTTTTCACTTGGCTCATCCAACAGCGTGGCATTTATCGTCAACAATCCCGCGCCCATACTGGCAGAGATTTCTCCGGCCAGCGGCGATCTTGGCCAGACACTGGAGGTGGTTTTTACCGGCAGCAACTTTTTTCAAGATGCAACCACGGTGAACACCGGCCCGGGAATAGAGGTGAATGAGATCGTCGTGACCAGTACCACAAGCCTGACGGCGAACATCACGGTTACCGCCGCGGCAGACACCGGCATTCACAATTTTTCAGTGAGCAATGCCGCACCCGGCGGAGGAACCTCAGCCACGCAAACGTTCCGCGTGCGGCCGCAAACGGTGACGCTGACCAGCATCGACCCCACCGCCGGCGATCGTCTGCAAAGCTTGAATGTGGTTTTTGCCGGAACGAATTTTAATCAGAACCTTCCGGTGAACACCGGCCCGGGCATTACCGTCAATCTAAAAAGTCTGGATACCGGCGACACCAGCTTGACCGCGAATATCACGATCAGCGGCCAAGCTGCCACCGGGCCGCGCAATTTTTCTGTGGGAACCTCGAACAGCCAGACGTTCACCGTGCGCAATCCCGCGCCAACGCTGGCCGGACTCAGTCCTGCCGCAGGCGACGCCGGACAAACGCTCGATGTGGTCTTCATCGGCACGAACTTTTTTGGCGATGCCACTGCGGTGAATGTGGGATCAAACATCACGGTCAACTCGATCACAGTGAACAGCGCGACCAGCTTGACTGCGGATCTCACCATATCTGCCGGCGCAGCCCGGGGTGCGCGCGAATTCTCCGTGACCAACAGCGGCCCGGGCGGTGGAACTTCTGCCACGCAAACATTCACGGTGCGGCCGCAAAGCGTGATATTGGACAGTATCGCTCCCTCCGGCGGCAATCGTCTCGAGACTCTTGAAGTTGTTTTTACCGGTGCCAATCTGAGCGAAGATTTGGCCGTGAACGTTGGGCCGAATATCACAGTAAATCAAAAACAACTTACGGATGCAACGCGCCTGATTGCGAATATCACCATTGACAGCGCCGCCGCCACCGGGCCGCGTCTTTTCTCGCTCGGTACCTCCAATAGTCAAACCTTCACCGTAAGCAATCCCGCTCCGATGTTGACCGGCATTGCTCCGGACTCTGCCCGCATTGGGCAAACGGTTGAAGTCGAATTTTCCGGAATGAACTTCTTCCCTGGTGCCACCACCGTGAATGTTGGCAACGGCATCACAGTCAATGCCCTCGAGGCCAGAAATACGACCAGCATGGTTGCGCGGCTCACTCTCTCGACCGCGGCAGCTTTGGGTGTGCGTGAATTTTCCGTG
Source organism: Cytophagia bacterium CHB2 (assembly GCA_030263535.1). Lineage (NCBI taxonomy): Bacteria > Pseudomonadati > Bacteroidota > Cytophagia > Cytophagia bacterium CHB2. The sequence goes on along the minus strand of SZPB01000428.1, from coordinate 1,961 downwards.
AGCAACGCCAGCCCGGGCGGCGGCGTTTCGGCGAGCCGGAATTTTACGGTCTTGCGCAGCAATGCGGCGCCGGAAATCTCGTACACGCCGGTACTGTCAAGCCCAAACGGCCAGAGTATTGCGATTTCTGCCAGTATAATTGACGACAACGGCGTTGCCGGCGCGCATTTGCATTATCGCCGCGCCGGTGATCCCGGCTTCATCACGCAGCCAATGACGCTCGCCGGCGGTAACAATTATCGCGCCGATATTCTGGCAAACGCCGTAACCTCGCGCGGGGTGGAGTATTTTATCACGGCAACCGATGCGGATAATGCGCAAGACCGGCAACCGCCGATCAAATATTTCTCGATTCAAATACAAGTCTCCAGCGAGGCGCGGCACGATGAACAAGGTAATCCCGTGGCTCAGCCGGCAGGCAACATACAAGCCGCTTATCGTTTGATCTCTGTGCCCCTGCAACTGGAGGTTCCTGAGGCCCATGCCGTTCTCGCCGACGAGCTTGGCCCTTATGATGACACCAAATGGCGGCTTTATGGCTTGTCGCTGCTCGCTTCACAAAACCTCAACGACAAAGAGCCATATGCCGAATTGCGCAACAGCGGCGATTTATCCCCCGGAAAAAGCTTGTTCCTCATCGTCAACGAGCCGGACAAGGTTATTGTCACCGGCGCGGGACGATCGGTGCGCACGGATCGGGAGTTTGCCATTACCCTGCAGCGCGGCCACAACTTCATCGGCGCGCCCTTCAACTTCACCATTCCAATCAACAAGCTGCGCTTGCAAAGCGGCAGCAGCGTGACGCTGCGAACGTTTGCTGCTGCTGATTGGCCCTCTGCAACGGCGCTGGCGCCCTGGGAAGGATATTATGTTGCAAACCTGAACGAGACGGCAGACATTCTTTTCGTTGATCCGGATCTCTCCTCCGGCCCGCAGAAAGCAGCGCCAGCAAGCGCAACCAGCGCCGGCGGCTGGCGCGTGCAAATCATGGCAAGCTGCGCCGGGGCGCGCGATGATTTCAATTTTGCGGGCGTGCTGCCGGAAAGTGAAAATGGCTATGACGGCCATGATCGCGCCGAGCCTCCGCCCATCGGCGAGTATGTCTCGCTGTATTTCCCGCATCCGGAATGGCAAAAGGCCTTGGCTCGCTTCAGTGATGACATGCGCTCAGCGGCGACACCCAATCACTGCTGGGATTTTGAAGTGGCCAGTAAGGCCTACGGCGAAACGGTCAAACTACAATTCGATTTGAAGGAAATGCCGACCGGCGAGGGGGAGATTTATCTGCTGGATCCGGATTTGCAGTATCGCCAAAACCTGCGCGAGAGTTCCATTTACACGTTTGTCGCGCGCGGCGTCGAGCATGTAAAAAAACTGGCGTTGGTGGCGGGCGAAAAAGAGTTCGTTGCCGAACAAGTCGAAGCGAATGTGCCCTTGCCGCACACATTTGAGTTGCATCAAAATTTCCCCAACCCGTTTTCCAGCATGGCTTCCGAGCGCACGCGCGGCATGGCAAGCACCACGATTCGTTACGGCCTTCCCAGCGACGCGCGTGTCACGCTGCGTGTCTTCAATCTGCTGGGCGAGCTGGTGGCCACATTGGTGCCGGGCGAGGCGCAAGCCGCGGGGTATCATCTCGTCAACTGGGATGGCCGCGATGCGCGCGGGCGGCCGGTGACGGCAGGCGTTTATTTCTATCAGTTCACCGCCAATGCGTTTTCTCAAGTGCGGAAGGCTGTGGTGTTGAGGTAGGTTGGTTCGTGCCTGTCCGAATATGACGCAACCGATCTGGCGTTCGTACGACAACGTTAAGTCGCATTCTACGGCAGAGACAAAAAGCCCCATGGGGGAGAAATGTAGAACCTGAATTTTGCATGCTGAGATATGACAAGAAAGAATCGATAATCGTCTTAAACAAACCGCGAAGCGGTGGAATGTTTATAGTAAAATCCGCCCCACCA
>SZPB01000427.1 GCA_030263535.1 Cytophagia bacterium CHB2 | reverse complement strand
CATTTTGCCGGAGCTGCAAGATACCGTGCACGTGTTGTGGGATGATCGCCGCGTGCCGCACATTTTTGCCCGAAATAATCATGATCTGTATTTCGCCCAGGGTTATCTCACGGCCGCCGATCGCCTTTGGCAAATGGAATTTCAAACGCATGCGGCTGCCGGGCGTCTGTCGGAAATTGTCGGCGCGCGCGCGCTGGAGTATGATCGTTTTCGCCGTCGCATCGGCATGGTTTACGCCGCTGAGAATGCGGTGAAGGCCATGCGCGGCAATCCTGCCACCTTGTTGGCGGTGGAGGCCTACACCAACGGCGTGAACGCCTGGATTCGCGGCTTGGAGGCCAAACGCCTGCCCTTCGAATATAAGATTCTCGATTACCAACCCGAACCGTGGACCGTGTTGAAGTCGGCGATCTTGCTGAAGTTCATGGCGTGGCGCCTGACCAGTCGCAATCATGAAATCATCATGTCGCGCACGCGCGCGACCCTCGGCGATTCATTAACGCGCGTTCTGCATCCGGATTATCCGCCGTTTATGGAGCCGATCATTCCGGCCGGTACGCGCTGGGATTTTTCACCGCATGCCGTTAAAAAGCCGCAGCAGGATTTCAAGATGATGTTGCGCGATTCCGCGCAATCGACGGAAGGCTTTTCCGCGCAAGGCAGCAATAACTGGGCGGTGGCCGGCGCGCGTACGGCCAGCGGCTATCCGATACTTTGCAATGACCCTCATCTCACGTTGAATCTGCCGGCGATTTGGTATGAAATTCAATTGGTGTCGCCCGAAGTCAATGTTTATGGCGTCAGCCTGCCCGGCGCTCCGGCTGTGATTATCGGCTTCAATCAGCAGGTGGCGTGGGGTGTGACGAATAGTGAATCGGATGTGATGGATTGGTATCATCTTACTTTTAAAGACAGCACGCAGCAGCAGTATTTTTATGACGGCGCTTGGCGTGCCACACAGCGGCGCGTCGAAGAGATCAAGATCCGCGGCGGCGAAACGGTGCGCGACACGATTTTTTATACGCATCACGGTCCGGTGGTTTATCGAAATTCTGAAAAGCCTTATGATTGGGATATTCCCTCCGGCGCAGCGCTGCGTTGGGTGGCGCATGACTCGTCGAACGAATTGGCGACGTTCATGTATCTAAACCGTGCGCGCAACTATGATGATTATCTCTCGGCTTTGAGTTTCTATGCCAGTCCCGCGCAAAATTTCGTTTTTGCGGATAGCAGCGGCGACATTGCCTTGTGGCATCAAGGCCGTTTTCCGTTACGCTGGGAAAAGCAAGGGCAATATCTCAGCGACGGCAGTGATCCTGCTTATGATTGGCAAGGCTGGGTTCCGCTGGCGCAAAATCCGCATGTCAAGAATCCCGCACGAGGCTTTGTCAGCTCGGCCAACCAGAATCCGGTCGATACGAATTATCCATATTACCTCGGGTCGAATTATGCCATCTTCGAGCGCGGCGGCCGCATCAATGCGAAGTTGGCAGAGATGAAAAATATTGCGCCGGAGGATATGATTGCCTTGCACAACGATGTGATGAACCTGCACGCACGCAATGTGTTGTCGGCTCTGCTGGCGCAACTGGCACTGGAAAACTTTTCTCCGGACGAGGCGCGCGCTTATGAAGAGTTGATGAAGTGGAACTATGAGAATCACGCGAATGCCATTGCGCCCAGCATCTTTGAGTATTGGTGGCAGGATTTCATGGACTTGGTGTGGAATGATGAATTGGCGGGCGCCTATGGCGCGATCAAGCGGCCGCGCCGCGATGTGACCGTAGATTTGATTCTGCGCCAGCCGCACGCTCGCTATTTTGATATGCGCGATACGGCCCGGCGTGAGACGTTGCGCGACATGGCGGAACTATCCTTGCGTTCCGCGCTGCGCAAACTAACTGAAAAATGGGGTCCCCTCGGTCCGGCGTGGGAATGGGGAAAAACACGCGGCACTGACATTTTGCATTTGGCGAATATACCCGGCATGGGCCGGCGCAACTTGCTCACCAGCGGCAATTATACCTGCGTGAACGCGACAACTAAGACGACCGGCCCGTCGTGGCGCATGGTGGTGGCGTTTGGCCCGCAGGTAAAGGCTTGGGGTATTTATCCCGGCGGGCAATCGGGCAACCCGGGTTCACAATTTTATGATAATTTTGTTGAGGATTGGGTGGCCGGCAAAACATATGAGATACTTTATTTGAACTCACCGAACTCCACCGCTAATCGAATTGCCGGTGAAGCAACTTTGCGGGGCGCGTTATGAAAGGAATCGCGATTTGTTTTATCGTCATGTTGATTCTGCAACTGGCGACCCCGTTCTGGTGGTGGATCATGCTCGTGCCCTTTCTGTTTGGCATGTTGGGCGCAACTTCGGCTTGGCAGGGCGCGCGCACCGGCATGTTCAGCGCGGGGTTTTTGTGGTTATCGGCAGGATTGTTTTACTGGCTGACGGCAAGTCAAATCATCACAGCGCGGGTGGCAAAAATGTTGGGAGAACGGTTTGAGGTTGAAAGCGTGATTTTAGTATTCGCAGTGACGACGATGGTCGCAGCGCTGGCAGGCGGCGCCAGCGCGGCAACCGGCTTTTGGGGGCGAGAATTGTTTGCGGTGAAAGCAAACCGCGCTTGAACTCTATCTCTTCTTGAATTGTTGTTCGAATTCCCCGGGCGCGAACCAAAGCTCGTAAGTGCCGGGCCGCACATTTTTGGCGTTTTCATAATTGGCCGAATGATCGGAAAGTTTTGCCGGTATTCCCATTTTTCCGAGCAACCCCACGATTTTTGCCGCTTCCTCTTGCTCCGCTTTGCGAAGGAAGCGCAATTCGGTGGCCTCCGGACCTTTATCCACTAAGCGCTCGATGCCGGGCACGAGGTAGCCCGCCGCCTGTAAGCGTGCCCCAATTTTTTTGGCGGCTTCGCGTTGATATTCTCCGCGAATGTGAATGAAAATGCGCGCAGGAATTCTCACCGTGTCGGGCACCGTGGCGCGGGCTTGCGCCACTTCCTCTTTAGGCGAGCTCAGGGCCACCTGAGCTGATTCAAATTTTCTATCCTCGATCTTCTTAAGGGATTCGTCGATTCTAATTGACAAGCTATCGAGCGTCGATCTGAGGTATTCGCGCTGGCTTTGCAGTTGCGTAATTTCCTCCCCAAGTTGTCGCCGTTGTTCGATCAATGGCTTAATTCTTTGGCCCACCACAACCATCACGACTACCGTCGCGGCGGCAATCAATAATTGAATCACCAGCAAAATGGAAATGCCGCGGCCGCGTTTTGCCTCCGCGCCGCCGGGCTCGTTCGCGTTCATCTACTTGTTACCTCCGGCCAAAGCCATTTTTATAATGCGATATAAAATCGTTCCAAAACCAAGCAGCCCGCCGCCGAAGCCCGCTGCCTGAATATTGCCCAGCGCTTCAACTGAGATTTTGTCATCGAGTACCGCCCAAATCGTGCCAAGCACCAAAATAATCAAGCATAAACACGCTGAACCGATCGTCATCAAAATCGCGTATTCGCGCGACGATCCTGAAATCGCCGCAGGTTTCTTGGCGGTTTCGCCGCTCAAGGTTGCCGGCTTGGCAAAGATGATGGTTTTGGGATTGTGGTTGTGCGCGATGAGCTTGGGCGTGTGCTGCTCGTTCAGGTTTTCCATGTCGATTTGCAAGCAGCCCAAATCAAACGCCGTTTTGACGTCTCTGCCAAAGCCGAGCGCTTGATAGAACGAAGAAGCAAAACTCAACGCGGCGGCATCGCCGATTTCCTGCGACATGCCGACGACGCAATCGATGTGTTGTGCGATAGCCTCGGCCTGCGATGCCGAGAAGCAGGCATTGAGCACGACGCAGCGAATGTTGTCCTTGAGCACGGCAAACAACTGGCCCAACGCGCGGCTTGAAACCGGCTGGCTTTCGCCGGCGTTGTTCTCCAAAATGATCTCGCGCGCCTCGCTGCCATGCCCGCTGAAATGCACGATGTCGGGCTTATAGCGCAGCAAATGGCTTTGCAAATCGCTTACGCGCACCGCCCACTGCTGCTCGATGTCGAAGCGATCGCGAAACTCGGATTGGCGCAGCGCCTGATCGATACTGCGCATTTCCTCGTCGAGGCGCAATTGCGTAGTATCTTTCGGATTTGCCGCAAGAAAAAGAATTTTGATGATCTTACTCATGCCGGCATATTCAGCTTCTGGGGAGACCGCCGAGGCGGTTAGCTTTAAAGTGTATGCAAGTCTGATAACCACCGGGATCGTTCATTTCAAACCGTCTGGGCGGTGGTGTTTCCGAACAGGCATTATTTAAAAATAATTCCGGCGAATTGCAACAACGCAATTCACAAGAATGCCGGTGATAGCCGCTCTCCCACGACCAAGAAATCGTAAGCACACGCTAACAAACGTGAATTAGAAATAGTCTGAGCGCAGATTCGCATTCATTCGCGGAATGCGTCAGTGATTTAAAGGACGTTCATTACAGCGTTTTTATTTGGATGAACAGGTTTTGTAGTCCCCGCCCCTTGTGGGCGGCTGTTGAAGCCATGAAATTCGCGGTTGCAACAATGCCCCCCACGAGGGGGCAGGACTACGAATCCTGCACACGCATTTGAAAAACGCTGTAACACTGCAACGTTAAGTGCACAATGTTTTTTTCAGCAGACCAGCTTGATGACCCCAACGGGGTCGCATGTAATAGCCCACGGGCAGCGCCCTGGGAACCGATCAAATCTATCGCACCTACTAGCCCTGAAGGGGCGGTATTCCTGACGTTGAAGTGCACCCCTAAAGTTGGACACTCTTGCTAAGGAATACCTGAACGGTTATATTGGTCCAACCCCAAGGGAGCACGAACATGTCAAAGAATCGCA
>SZPB01000426.1 GCA_030263535.1 Cytophagia bacterium CHB2 | reverse complement strand
ATAACCTCCGACTGCCGACAAAAGAAAACCCAGAAGCAGCATCACCACTGCGGAAACAATCGCGCCCACAACGCTTTCACTAAAATAGTAATACAGAATTGCCATGGGGATCGCGAGCAAAACCGTGACGCCCAAAATCACACGCAGATTGAGATCATGATCGAGACGAGAAGGCTGGGCTACGGCGCTGCCTTTTTTAAACACGCCGTGGAATGCAGACGAAAGCGATTGGCGCAACCCCCACATGGTTTTGATCGCGGCCACCAGCATGGCGCCTACCGCGATTGGCCGCACATGATTGTACCAGACGGAATTCATCACCTCTGAAACCGGCGGGGTTTGGCCGCCGAGCGAAAGCTGCGTACTGAAATCCGGATTGACAAAAAGAATCAATGGAATCAGCACGAGCCAGGCAATCACGCCGCCCACGAAGTTAATTGTCGCCAGTTGCGGGCCAATAACATATCCCACGCCGATAAGCGCAGGTGAAATGGCAAACGTCGACCACGGCAATACGCCGGTGTGAGCGACATCGCCCATGGACGTGCGATTACCCGAGAAATGATGAATAAGAGATTGGGGAAGCGAAATGATTCCGGAAAGGCTTTCACGAAAAAGCTTGATGCCCGCATCGGCTTTGAATACCTGTAGCAGCATACCAAAGCCAAGCGTGCCAAACACGTATTTCGCACCGCTTTCACCGTGCTGGCCGGCTTTGACAATCTCTGCGCAGGCGCGGCTTTCAGGAAAGGGCAAGCCCGCATCGACCGTCAATGTGCGGCGGAGAATGATGATGAACATCACGCCGAGCACGCCGCCGATCAACAAAATGAATGAAGTCTCCCAATAATTGAAATCCGTCCACAAACGCTCGCCGCCGACGTTGGCGATCACGAATGCCGGGATGGTGAAAATCGCGCCGGCCACCAGCGCCTCGCCGACGGAAGCCGCCGTGCGTGTGATATTTTGCTCCAACACATTGCCGCGCATGAACGGCAGACGAAACGCGGCAATGGCGATGACGGCCGCGGGAAAACTGGCGGACACGGTTTGTCCGGCTTTTAAGCCGAGATAAGCATTTGCGGCGCCCAGCACAACCGCCATTACAATGCCGAGAAAAACCGCTTTGAATGTCAACTCCGGTAAATTCGTTTCCGCAGGAACATAAGGTTTTTCGACACGGTTGTCGGACATGTTTTCTCCCTTCGAGTTGGTTTGCGGGTCCGGTTGCCGAATTTCAGCTTCTCATGCTGATGATTCAGCTTGCCCAAAAAATTTTTCATCACGCCACATTGTTCTAACAAGCGATTCCAGAAAATCCCGACCAGAAAAAATTGCTTTAACGGCGTTGCTTCATGGCATCGAGATAAAATCCTGCAACAGCGCGAAAGCGGTGTACGAGTGAGTCTTCATGCACGAGAATGCCGAGCAAGCCGCCCTTGGGATGCGTCCATTGCCAGCCGTCAAAACGCCATTCATCCTCATGGCGTTGCAACTCGATGAAAACGAGAAAATCACCGATCTCAGCAATTTGCAAACCCCACTTGCTCACCGGCGAAACATTGTAAACAAAAAACGTCACGTGATTTTTTTCCGCCCGCAAATCGGCGCGGTACGCCACCTTCCCCAAACGATTGTCAATTTGAAAAAAATAAAAGGAGGTGTCAATAGGCAAGGCGCGAAACGCCGGGGATGGCGAAGTCCTATTCGAGGCGGGAAACGGAACAACAGCGCTTGCCTTGAACAGCGTTTTCGTCTTTTTTTCTGTGCGGGAATAATATTGCAATCCCGCGAGTTTATGCACTGCTGCGAGCGTGTCCGCAAGTTGGAGGGCCGAAAGGTTCACGTTGAAATTGCCGCGGGCATGAATCAAAAGCTTGAACGGGCGATGGCGCGGAAAAACGGGAGGCAGGCTGTCGGAGCTAAACGCATTGGCATTTTTATAAACGCGGAGATCAAGTGAATCGGTTGAGGCGCCGGCAACAGCGAATTCGCAAGCGGCAGAAATATAAATCGACAACAAGGTAGGGCAAATAAAGCGATTGAGGCGCATCATGTTCTCGACTTGAGATGACGGGGCGTTTTTCGATCACAATAACGGCGCGACAGCCATCAACAATCCTGAGGCAAAATGAGTTAGGGCAAATCCTGGCTCATTTTTCGAGCTGACTGGCGCAAAACATAATCCATCCGTTGACTTTGTCAAGCGCTTTTTCAGAAATCGTGATTGATGATGATATGGCAAATTAGGAGAGGGTTTGTTCCGGTGAGAATAATGATACCTCGCGTTCGCCGGTTTACTTGCCAGCAAGCTGGTGAAATCCCTTGAGATTTCTTTTTAATGCTCATCGAATGAATTAACGAGCCCACCAAACATTGATTTGCGATCAAAGAATGGAAAAATCATTGACCTGCAAATAGCGCTGCTCGGGCAGCAGGCGGCCGTGCACTCGCACACGATGTTTGTGCATATTTGCGGCGCGCTGCAACAGCTCGCCGCCCTTGTCAAACGCTGCAATGGTGAGAATCTTGCCGTCCGCCGTGCGCAAGCCGAAGCGATGCGAGGCGTCATGGCCGTGTTGCAAATGAAGTTCATCGAGCAAAAAGCAATCGATACAAATCACTTCGCCTTCGAGACTGGCTTCAGCCGCGGCAAACTCTAGGCGCGTTACTGCCGGCGCCGGGCGCGAGAAATAATATGTCAAAACACTTGGCACGAACATGAGCACAGCGGCGATTGCAATAGCCGGCAACGGCCGCCACAAGAAAATCTGGCGCAGTTGCTCCCAGGAGCCGAAACGCGCAGGCTCCTGCGCCAACGCATGCCGAATTCTTGCTCGCAGCAGCGCCGGCGCGGCCATGCGCTGCGTGTGTTGCTGCACCAGCGCTTTCATCTGCCGCTGTTGATCGAGCTCGCGGGCACATTGCGGACACGCTTCCACATGCGCCGCAATCACGGCATTCCACCTCGCGTCGGTTTCATTGTCAACAAAAGCGGCGGCGCGATCTAAAACGTCTTGACATCGGGGGTTCATAAACTCCTCACGGCAGTATACAACATTTCATTCTTGCGAGTCTTCATTCGGTTTCACAATGCCGGCGCGCCGGGCATAATCGCCAAGATAACTCTGCAATTGCTGGCGTGCGCGTGATAGCCGCGACATCACGGTTCCAATCGGTGTGCCCGTGATGGCCGCAATCTCCTTATAGGAAAACCCTTCAATATCACACAGCAAAACAACCATGCGAAACTCATATGAAAGTTTTTGCAGCGCGGCATTCACTTCATCACCGAACAACGCGCGATAGAGCCGTTCATCATATGCTGTTTCAAACTTATCATCGCGCTCTTTCTCCGGCCGGCTATAAACCTCCGCGACCTTTTCGAAATCGACTTTTTGAGGAGCGCGCGCCTTCTTGCGGTATTGATTGATGAACGTGTTGAACAGAATCCGAAAAATCCAGGCTTTGAAATTCGTGCCGGGCTCGAATTTATCGAAGAACCGAAACGCGCGCAAATACGTTTCCTGCACCAAATCCTCCGCGTCAAACGGGTGGCGCGTCAGACGCAGCGCCGTATGGTGCAGGGCATCCAGGTGCGGAAAGGCAGATTCTTCAAAACGCCGCCGGCGCTCGTCTGCCGCAGATTTTGCACGAAGCATGAAATTCCTCGATTCCGTCACGATCGTCAGGCCGGGCGATGCTCCCGGCTTCATCATATGTCAGTTTAACGCGAAGGAAAATGAGGAATCTTTTATCAAAACACAACAGGCGGCGTGCGAATAGTCAATTGCGAGAATCGGTGTCACGATGCCGGTGGATTATTCAAAGCCCTCTCAAGTGCCGCCTGCAAGGCGGAAGCGGAAACCATACCGACATAGCTGTTCACAATTTTTCCGTTGCGATCGATGATATACGTCTGCGGGATGGTTTGCACGTTATAGCGCCAGGCAATCTCGGCCGAACCGATCAACACGGGATATGCAATCGGAATGCGCGCAGCAAACGCTGGGACGGCGGCTTGCGGGTCGTCATCCAGCGAGATGCCTAAGAATTCGACGCCGCGCTCGCGATAGAGTGCATAAACATTATTGAAATCCGGGATCTCGCGTCGGCACGGCCCGCACCATGTGGCCCAGAAATTCACCACCACGACTTTTTTGCCTTCCAGGCTGCGCAGATTCACCGTTTCACCGGTGAGCGTGCGCAGAGTGAAGTCGGCGAGCTTACCCGCTTCAGCCGCTGCTGGGGCGCTGTTGCCGGCAGCTTTGGGCTTGTCTTGGCAGGCGTTGAAACTCAGACTTGCCAGCAGTACAGGAAACAACCAGTATTTTAGCTTCATGTAAAATCCTCGTGTTTGATCAGTCACTAGACTAACATCGCCGCAGGCTGAAAATATTCCAACAAATCCCTGCGGATTGAGCGGAAGAATAAGCAATTCAGCATTTTCAAACAACCGAAAATCCCTCGTCGGCTAAATTAGATATTTGCGGGTACACTCTCTTCGCATCTCGACTGCGCAATTTGTGCGGGATGGCTGTTCTCACCTCCAGTGCGAGGCGCAGGGTGTGGCCGAAAACCCTCTCAGGTAGATATTCTGTGAAGCAAACCACTTGATTTCGAGTGGGCATTTTGAATGAAAATAGATTTTCGGGCTACACCCTAGGCGATCTTACGATTAAATCTGCCAGAACTTTCTTACAACTCGCACTCACCTCACCAAACTATCTCTGTAAAACGTTATCGCAGTCCGTATCGGAACCGCAAGCTTCGCGGGCGGTGGTGTTTTCCAAAACTATTGGTCATCGCATATTCACCCAATCATAGTTTGAAAGGCTCGCTCATGCAACGCAAACACAGTCTCATCGTTTTGCTGCT
>SZPB01000425.1 GCA_030263535.1 Cytophagia bacterium CHB2 | reverse complement strand
TTAGCATGAAAAATTTGGGACGGTTGGCGGCCATTGTGACGAATATGCCGGTTTTGCCGTGACTAGCTCAAGCCCGTCGCAATAAACCAGAATTGCCTTGACATTCAACACAAACTTATCTAAGATTTTTCCGCTTGAAAGCGAAGTGTCCAAGTATTTTTGCACAAGGCTGGGAGCTGCAGCGCCATGCTAGTTTACCTTAACGGCAAGTTTATCTCTCACGAGCAAGCCACGGTTTCCGTTTACGAGCGCGGCTTTTTGTTCGGCGATGGCATCTATGAAGTTATTCGCAGCTATCACGATTATTTTTTCGAGACCGAGGCGCATTTGCGCCGCTTGCAGCACGGCCTCGAAGCCTTGCGATTGCAGTTTTATGATTTCGCCGGGTTGGAAAACATTGCACGGTGGCTGCTGGCGGAAAATAATCTTTTAAACGGCGAGGCGCTGATTTATTTTCAAATCACGCGCGGCGCGGCGATTCCTCGCAAACATTTCTTTCCGCCGCCGGGCACGCCGCCAACGGTTTACATTGCCGCTAACAAATTCGTCCCGGCTCATGAGTTGACCGAAAAGGGGGTGTCTGCAATAACGATGCCCGATATTCGCTGGGATCGTTGCGATCTCAAGACGATCAATCTTTTGCCGAATGTCTTGGCAAGTCAGAAAGCGCATGAACAGGGCGCGGATGAAGCGATTTTTATCCACGAAGGCGTTGCCACCGAAGCGAGCCACAGCAATTTCTTTGCGGTGTTCGATGGCAAGATTGTAACACATCCGGCTTCGCATAAAATATTGCCCGGCATCACGCGCAAAGTTGCGCTCGAGCTTTGCCGGGAATTGCGCATTCCGGTGGAAGAAGCGCCGCCGGTTGCCGCGCGGCTGCCACAGGCCAGCGAGCTTTTCCTCTCGCGCACCACGGGCGAGGTTGTGCCAATCGTTCGGCTAGATAATGTTGTGATTGCGGATGGCAAGCCCGGGCCGATCACGCGCCGGCTGCAAGAGGCGTTTACGCGGCGCATCGCGGCGAGAAAAAGCCAAAAAGCATTGACGCAAGAAATTTCATTGACGGAATAATTTTTGTGATACTATTTGTTTCAAGCAGTAAGTTGCTTGCCCGATTTTTTAGAACAACTTGCGACTGCATAAGTATGATCGCGAAGGCGTTTTCCTCGAAAATGGGCGTCTTTGGAAGAGCCGGTTCCAAACCCTTGCTGGGCGCCGGGATTCCAATGCCGTTTATTCTGATTGCAATAGCTTTTTTTCATCTCAGTTGCGTCAATCCCTTTGCCCCCAAGCTTGATGACGGCAGTTTGACCAGCGAGCTAATTACCGAACAACGCAATCCCGAAGAAGTGTTGACGAATTTCCGTTATGCCTACACCTTCAAAGATTCGTTGCTTTATTCAAATGTTTTGGACAGCGCATTCGTGTTTCAATATTTCGATCCCGAACAGGGGCCGTCCGGCTTGTTTATCTCCTGGACGCGCGAAACGGACTTGAAAACCACCGGACGGTTGTTGCGCTCGTTCGACGTCATCAATCTCGAATGGCTGAACACCATTTACACCATCACCGAAGGCGAAGATGAGACGCAGGCGCGCAGTTTTCGCCTGGATCTCGCCAGCTCGGATTTCAGCTTCAGCGTTTCGGGCTTCGCGATCTTCACGTTTCACCGCAACCCGCGCGACGGCAAATGGCGCCTGCTGCGCTGGGTTGATCAATCGGATTTGTGAAATTTTATCAAATTAGGCCTAAAACAACGCAACCATTATCTTCAAAATGAACTTTCAAAAAAACGAAATATTCCCAACGGGTAAAGGCAGCCAACGGATTCATAGTAAGTTTTATCCGTTGGCAGCTTTCATCCGTTGGGTAAGTTTTTTTTATCGCCGGCGCCCGGCGCAAATTTTACGAAGACTCCTGCGGCATGGCAGAAGCGGTGGAAGGAGTATCGCGAGAATCCATTTTGTAATCCCCCGCCTTCCTGTTTTTTTGGTATTGGGACTGTTGTTTCACTTGACGATTTGCCTACCGGCTCAAGCTCAAGAAAAAATTTTTCTCGGGTTTTCCCCTCCGGAAGAAATCCTGCAGACCGAGGTGATCTTCTCGTTTGATCAAGCCTACAAAGGCAGCACGCTGCGCGCGGCCATTCTCGGCAAAATTAGCGAAGGCTGGCATGTGAACTCGCATCAGCCGAACGAAGAGTTCTTAATTCCCACCAAAGTCGAGCTTGACGGGATCAGCGGTGTAACAATTGATAAAATCGTTTACCCGCCGGGTTTGTCGCGCAGCTTTGCCTTTTCCGAAACGCCGATGTCGGTTTATGAACGCGAAGTCATTATCGGCGTTCAGCTCAAAATCTCAGAAAAATTCGAAGGCGAAGAATTAAGGCTCTCCGGCAAATTGATTTATCAAGCCTGCAATGATTTTTCCTGTTTGCAGCCGGAGGAGAAAGCATTCAGCGCAACGCTGCCGCTGGTGGGACTCGATCTGCCGGCGAATCTCATCAATGAAGAGATTTTTGCGCCGATTGATTTCGGCGGCGCGTTGACGATTGCGAAACAAGAGCAGGGAGGCAGCGCCAATGAAATCAGCGCGTTGGTCGAGCGGCACGGCTTGGGCGCTTCATTGCTGTTTATTTTTCTCGGCGGGCTTGCGCTCAATTTGACGCCGTGTGTTTATCCGCTGATTCCGATTACGGTGAGTTATTTTGGCGGACAAACCGGCGGTCGCCCGGCAAAAGTGTTTGGCCTCGCGTCGCTTTATATTCTCGGCATGGCGGTGACGTACTCCGTGTTGGGCGTGTTGGCGGCTTTGAGCGGCTCCTTGTTCGGCGCGGCCTTGCAAAGTCCGCCGGTGCTCATTTTTATTGCCGTTGTGATGATCGCGCTGGCGCTGTCGATGTTTGGATTATATGAATTCAAAGTACCCTCGGCGCTCATGCAAATGGCCGGTGGCTCGAAGCCGGGTCTCTTTGGCGCGTTTTTTATGGGACTCACGGTTGGTTTTGTCGCCGCGCCGTGCATCGGGCCGTTCGTATTGGGCTTGCTGACATATGTCGGAGCTACCGCCAATCCTGTGCTCGGTTTCTGGATGTTTTTCGTATTGGCGCTCGGCTTGGGCGCACCGTTTTTGCTGCTCGGCACGTTTTCCGGGTTGCTGCAAAATCTGCCGCGCTCAGGCATGTGGATGGTTTGGATCAAAAAAATATTCGGCGTCATTTTGCTGGCGATGGCGGCATATTTTGCCGCTCCGATTTTGCCGAATTGGCTTGCAAAATATTTGTTGCCCGCAATTTTGCTTTTGGGAGGATTGTATGTCGGTTTGATCGAGTCGACTAAATTCAGTTCGAAAATTTTTCCCTGGCTCAAACGCGCCGCCGCTGCGATTTTTGCAGGTATTGCGTTGTGGCTTGCCTGGCCTGAGCAGGAAGCGCATGCTGGAACCTGGCTGGCTTTGAATGACGCTGCGCTCGCGCAAGCGCAACAGGAGGCCAAGCCGGTGATCATCGATTTCACCGCGGATTGGTGTCTCGCCTGTAAAGAACTCGAGCGCTTCACATTTCCGCACGCCGAGGTGCGTGCGCGCGCCGAGGGCTTCGTTTTCCTGCGCGGCGATTTGACGAAATACGCCTCGCCGGAAGTGCAGGCGATCCGGCAGCAATACGCTATCAAGGGCCTGCCTACCATCATCTTTCTCGATGCTGCGGGCAGGGAACTCGACGATCTGCGCGTGATCGGTTTCGTCGACGGCAAAGAATTCGCGCGGCGGATGGATGCGGTGCGGGGAAATTAGGCGTTGGTGATTGCAAAAAAAATAGCTATAATCTGGCCAGAATGAGGCACAATATCGTTTTTGCGCCGGAAGCCGCCGACGATTTTAAACGGCTTGCTGCGAGGGAACGCACATTGGTGCGCACAGCAATTGAAACGCACTTGAGGCATGAGCCTCGGAAAACCAGCAAGAGCCGGATCAAGCGATTGCGAGGTTTGAGCCGGCCGGAATACCGTTTGCGGGTGGAAGAGTTTCGGGTTTTTTATGATTGCAAGGGAACCGACGTCGAAATTTTAGCGATCGTGCCAAAATCAAGAGCCGCAGCTTGGCTTGAAAGATATGGAGAACAGTTATGAAACTGATTGCGCTCTCAGAAATTAAGGATCAATTGTCCAAATATCTTCGTCTGGCTGAAAAAGAAGAAATCGTAATCATGCGGCATGGCAAGCCCGCCGGAGTTTTGGTGGGTTTCAAAACTGAGGAAGATTGGTTTGATTACCGTCTCGAGCATGATCCTCGATTTTTAGATCGTATCGCTGCCGCACGGCAAAGCTTGCGAGCGGGTAAGGGAATTCGTCTCGAAGACATGCCAGAATAACAATATTCACTTCGTTACAATGCAAACCTCCAAAACCCTTTTCATCGTCAATCCCATCTCCGGATTTCGGCGGGATAAAAGCGCGATCATCAATCTCATCCATGCGCAATTTCCCTCGAGCGATGTTGAATTGACTGCCGGCCCGGGCGAGGCCACGCGCCTGGCGCGCGAAGCGGCGCTGCGCGATTATGAAATCGTAGCCGCGGTCGGCGGCGACGGGACCATCAACGAAGTGGCCTCGGGCCTGGTCGGCACGAACACGGCGCTCGGCATCATTCCGCGCGGTTCCGGCAACGGATTGGCGCGCGGCCTCGGCATTCCGATTCAGCCGGCAGAGGCGTTGCGCGTGTTGGCGGCAGGTGCAGTGCGCGCGATCGACGCCGGTTGCGCCGGCTCGCGGTATTTCTTCGCGGTCTGCGGCATTGGATTCGATGCCACCGTCGGTCAAAAATTCAATACCGCGCACTGGCGCGGGCCGCTGCCGTATTTTTTGATCGCGGCGCAGCAATTCGCCGCATTCCATCCCGAAGCGTT
>SZPB01000424.1 GCA_030263535.1 Cytophagia bacterium CHB2 | reverse complement strand
AACGGCCGCATTTTCGACTACGTCACCATCTTCCCGGAAAAACTTCCCGGCGAGCGCGAGAATTGGGAGAAATGGGTGCGCGTGCCGGTGGAAGCCGATGTTGAATATCGCTTCGTGAAGGCGGCCTACCTTGCCTGGCAAGCCACCGGTGATGACGAATGGATCGCGCAACTTTTGCCGCAATTGGAACGCGCCCTGCACTACATGATGTCGTCACCCTTGCGCTGGAATCAAGAGCATCAACTCGTGCAGCGACCCTACACCATCGATACCTGGGACTTTGATTACACCGCCGGCCGCTCGCCGTGGCTGAATTTTCAGATTACCGATCAAACCTATTGGGGCATTTTTCACGGCGACAACAGCGGCTTTTGTGAAGCGGCAGAATTGCTCGCAAAGCTGCATCATCATCTTGGTGATGAAAAAAGCGCGGCGCGCTGGGCGGAAACGGCTGCTGGCGTACGCAACCGCGCCAATGCCCTGCTCTTCAACGGCCGCTTCTACACCCATTTCTTCAAACTCACGCCAGTGACGATTGCGGGCGTGGATGAGGCCGCGCAACTGAGCATGAGCAATCCCATGGCCATCAATCGCGGCATGGCCACGCACGCGATCGCCGTGGCGATTATCAATGAATATCAACGCCGGCAGCAAACTGTCAGAGCCTTTGCGCCCTGGTACGGCATCGATCCCGCGTTTCCCGGCGGCATTTTTGGCGACGAAATACTCGTGCCGGGCGCGTACATCAACGGCGGCATTTTCCCGCTCTGCGGCGGCGAGTTGGCCCGCGCTGCCTTTGAACATGGGTTCGAAGACTTCGGCTACAAGACGCTCGAACTTTATCGGAATATGATTGCCGACAGCGGCGAAACCTATCTTTGGTATTTCCCCGATGGCACGGCGTCATCAATCGAAACCAGTACCAGCCCCGATGCCATGCCCACCGATGGCTGGGGCTCTTCAGCCATGTTGTATGCTTTTATTGAAGGCTTATGCGGCATTCAGGATTTGGAGCATTCGTTCCGGCGGGTGCGCTGCGCGCCGCGCTGGGCCGCCACCGAAGAAAAGCAGGGTGAAATCAAAGTTGGCTATGCCGCCTCGGGCGCTACGTTCGGCTATCGCTATCATTTGCAGGAGGGCATGTTGCAGATGCAACTCGCGGCGTCCGGTTCCCATGTGGAGTTACATGCCCTGCTGCCGGGCAACAGTCGGGCCCGTGTTGTGCGCTGGAATGGCGAGGCCGTGGCATTCGAAAATCACGAAGTGGAGACGAGTCACTATGTCGAGGTGAAAGGTACAGTGGCGAATACGGCAGAGGTGATCATTCAATTTGAGAGCGTCTAGTTATGTCAAACTTCAAGTACGTGAGGCAACCCGCAAGCTTTCTGCTGGCGGGCAGTTTATTTCTTATCCTTCTCTCTCTCCCGGTCATGGCACAAACTCAACTGAAACTCTATGCCGGCCTGGTGAAATCCAAAGGCTATGTCGTCGGCTCCAAGCTGGCGGCGAGCGGCTTGCATCGCTACGACGGCGATCAAATCTGGACGCACATGGGTTGGAACATGCCGCGCGTCAGCGCGATCACGCAGGATCCCAACAATCCGGCGATTATCTATCTTGCCTGCGGCAGCGGCTCGGCACGCACGCGTGACGGCGGCAACTCCTGGCGCATGACGACTGATTGGCGCGTTACGGAAACGCAGGACATTTGCGTCGATCCCAATGCCCCGCAGCATGTTTATCTTGCTACGGCCTATGGCATCTGGGCCACCAAAGACGGCGGCGAAACCTGGCAGGAAACCAACACCGGTTTGTCGAAAAAATTCACCCAGAGTGTCAGAGTCGATCGTGCCCAAGCCGGCCGCCTGCTTGCCGGCACTGAAGGCGGATTGTATCTTTCCGCTGATGGCGCAGCCAACTGGTCTTTAGTTGGCCCACCAGAAGTCACAATTCTTGATCTCGAACAGGCCGCCTCAGCGCCGAATGTTTGGCTGGCCGCAACCCAGGATCGCGGCGTATTGCTGTCGCAGGATAATGGCAACACCTGGCAGTTTGCCAAGGGCGGCCTGGCGCAAGCCGTGATTTATGCGGTGGGCATCGACCCGCGCAATCCGAAAAACATGTCGGCCGTGGGTTGGGGCGCCGGCGTAATGGTGAGTATCGATGGCGGCGCCACCTGGCAGGATCGCAGCGCGGGATTGCCGGTGCGCAATTGCTATGAAACCGCGTTCGATGTGAATCAGGCAGGAAGATTGTGGGTCGCGACTTTTGAGGAGGGCGTTTTTTATTCGGATGATTTCGGCCGCACCTGGCAGGATGCCGGCATGCACGGCGCAATTGTGTTTGATTTGGTTTTTCTGCAGACGAAGTAACTCCAAGTTCTGTTACATTGCCTTTTGATGGAATTGCCTTGCGCAACTGCAACCTAACGCCCGATGCTTCACACTTCAGACTGTCATTCCGAAGGAACCCTGTGAAGCACTGGGCAAAGCGCTTATGAGGGTTCTTTTTAGTTTAGCATAGAGACACTTGCTGCCCAACAGCGCCTCCCAAATCCTATTTGGATATTGCCATGAAATCCATGACCAGAAATTCAAGCTTTTTCCTGAACACAATAACATATTCCGCCGCCATTCTCATGGCCATGACAATTTCAACCACCGCCTACAGCCAAGCGCGCCTCAACCGCGCTGAGCAAGTGCACGCCTATCAAACGCGCGCCGATTCGTTGATCCGCTACTACGCGCAAGCCACGCCCGCCAGCGACCTCAGCCGCGGCGGGTACATTGAGATTGCCGCGCGCTTGCACCGCAACCAGGACATGCCGTGGGTACTTGCCCGCCTCGATACCTTGATGCAAAAACCCTCGGGCGACATGTTCTGGATGTACCCTTTCATCACCGTTACCTACGCCGGCCGGCACAATCTGCCGCCAGAGTATCAACAACGCATGCGCGAGATGTGGCGCACCTATCATCCCTATCGCGGCGACACCGAGAATCATTGGGCGATGTACTACACCGCACTTTATCTCATCACGCAAATGTATCCCAACGAGCCGGGCGAGCGCTGGTACAACGGCCGCAGCTCGCAGGAAACGTATGCAGAGGCGCGTGAATATTTAATTCATTGGATGGATATCGCCACCACCATCGGCCAGGGCGAATACGACTCACCGGATTACTTCGGCGTGTTTGTCGTGCCCATGGCCCAGCTTTACGCCTGGGCCGAAGACCCGGAAATGAAACAACGCGCCGCCATGATGCTGGAATGGATTCTGGCGGATTTTGCGGTGGACAACCTCAACGGCCTCTACACCGGTGCGCACAGCCGCACGTACCCCAAGCAGGTGAAAGAGCAGTGGGATGTGGGCTCCTCGGCTTTTGCCTGGCTGCTGTGGGGCAACACCCCCTTCCGCCCCACCGGCGAAGCAGCGATTCTCGCGATGAGCGGCTATCTGCCGCCCGAAATCATTCACGACATTGGCACTGATCGTGCCACGCCCTACGTTCACAAAGAGCGCAAGCGCACGCGCCATCGCATTCGTTTCAGCGAGATGAAGAACGCGCCAGTTTACAAATACTCCTACATGCGCAAAGAATACGCACTGGGCTCCAGTCAGGGCGGATTGCTGCAGCCGATTCAGCAGCACACTTGGGATCTCACCTGGGCGGTTGATGATCCGCGCGGCAAGCACAATACCTTTTTCACCATTCATCCCTACTCCTCCCCTGTTGAGTTAGGCATGTACTTCGCCGAACATCTCGGGCCGATCACCGAGTTGGTGGTGCGCTCAAAAACCACCTATGACTCGCCCGACAAATGGACCGGCGGCTCGCCGCACGAACAAGTGTTTCAATACGAAGATGCTTTGATCACTTTATGCGATATTCCCCCCGACACACGCTTCCCGCTTTTTGCCGGCTTTTTCTCGAAGGATTTGTCACGCCGCGAAGAAGACAAGTCGGGCTGGATTTTCGCGCAAGGCGGGGAGGCTTTGATCGCATTTTACCCGCTGGCGAAATATGAATGGCAGAAGGATCAAGACGGTGACTGGCGGTTGCTCAGCAAGCAGCTCAAAAACGGCGCCATCGTGCAAGTCGCGCCGGCAGAAGATTATGCTTCATTCGAGGCATTCCAGCGCGCTGTGAAAGCGCTGCCACTGAAAGCGGTAACCCAGCCCAAGCCCAGCGTGCGCTTCACCTCGTTGCGCGGGGCGCAAATGGAATTCACCTACGCTGAAACGCCGCGTGTGAATGGCGTGGCCGTTGATTATGAGAACTGGCCGTTGTTCGACGGGCCGTTCATGCACGCGGACAAGGGCAGCCGCAAGTTGGAGTTGCGTTATAGCAAACTGCGGCGGGTGTTGGATTTTAACACACTAAAAATAGCAGAATGGGTTGAATAAGGAACTTTTAGAAGACTCGTTTCCATGCACAGGCGAAAATTTATCAAAACCGCGGGACAGACTCTGACAGGTTTGTTCGGGTTATCTGCTTTAAAAAAGTCTTCGTCTCTGTTCGATGCTGTGATGGCTGCTTCCGCCCCTCGCGCAATTGAACCGCGTGATGAAGCCTTTTGGGCCATGGTGCGCGAGCAATTTCCACTCACGCACGAGCGCATCTATCTCAACACCGGCGGACTGGGGGCCTCACCCTACGTTGTCATCGAGGCGGTGAAGAACAAAATCACCGAGCTGGAACGCATTTGCGAAACCGGGCACAGCGAAGAGCTGTGGCATGACATCAAATCCAAAGCCGGGCAAATTCTCGGCTGCAAGCCCGAAGAGCTGGCCTACATGCGCAACGCCACCGAGGGCATCGCCATCGTCTGCAACGGCCTGCCGCTCAAGCGCGGGGATGAAGTCATCACCACCGGACATACCGCCGTTGGCACGGTAGCCGCTGTAGAATTAGTCGGTGCTGTTCCGGTGC
>SZPB01000423.1 GCA_030263535.1 Cytophagia bacterium CHB2 | reverse complement strand
GAGCCACCTGTCAGGAGGATGCCCTACGTGTCAGCCGAGAGCACATCGAAACAATTGAACCCAGTGCTTTGGGCGAAGGGGACCTTCCTGACCCCGCAGCATCTGCAGGCGCAGGACCGCTTCGTCGAGAGCCTGGTTCACTTCCGCGCCGCCAGCCTGACTTACTGCCCCTGGGGCTTCACGCGTTTGACGATGGACCCGGAAGCGCTTGCGGCCGGGGCGGCAGGCATCCTGGAGGCCGAGGGGCTGTTGCCGGATGGCACGCCATTCCGGATTCCGGGCGCGGACCCGGCGCCCGCGGCCCGCGCGCTTAATGACTTCCTGGCCGGTGATGTGAATGCCGTGGACGTCTTTCTCGCGCTGCCCGAGTACAAGCAACAGTCTGTGAACGTCTCTGCTCCAGAGCGCGGGTTGCCGACGCGGTACCTGGCCGAGGTGGCGATGCGGCGGGATGAAAACACTGGCATGGCGGAACGCCCGGTGCAGGTGGCGAGGAAGAACCTGCGTCTCCTGATTGAGGGCGAAAACATGGGCGGGCATGTCCTGATGAAGGCGTGGCGCGTGCGGAGGGATGCCACCGGGATGTTGAGTTACGATCCCGCGGTTGTTCCTCCAGTTTTGGACTTTATAACGAGCGATGCGCTGAACGGGCTGGCGCGGCGGATGCTGGAGATACTCTCGGCGAAGAGTTCAATGCTCAGCGCGCTGCGCCGGCAGAAGAATCAGAGTCTGGCTGAGTTCACTTCGACGGATATCGCCAATTTCTGGCTCCTCTATGCCGTGAACAATCATCTGCCCGGGTTGCGCCATCTCTACGAGACCCGAGGCGGGCATCCGGAACAGCTATACGAACTGCTGTCGAGCCTGGGCTCTACTTTGACAACTTTTTCCTCAACTGTACAGCCGCGCGACTTGCCGGTCTATGATCATGAATCGTTGGGGCCGGTGTTCGCTGAATTGGAGGCGAAGGTCCTGCACCTGCTTGAAACGGTAGTGCCGAGCAACTTCGTGTCCCTGCCGCTGCGGATGGTGCGGCCCTCGATTTACGCGGCGACGATTCCCGAGGAGAAGTATCTGCGCGATACAAAGTTGTACCTGGCGTTCGCGGCGGAAGTGGGAGAGGATGATTTGATCCGGAAGACGCCTCAGCTCGTGAAGCTCTGCTCGGCGACCCACATTGAGCATCTGGTGCGGCAGGCGTTGCCCGGGGTGCCGCTGCTGCACCAGCAGTCGCCACCAGCGTCAATTCCGATCCGGCTTCATCATCAATATTTCATGCTGAGCCAGTCGGGTCTGGCCTGGGAGGCGGTGGAGCGGTCGAGAACGGTCGCAGTGTATGTCCCTGGCGACTTTCCGGAGCCGCAACTGGAACTGGTGATCCTGCTGCCAGCGTAGAACTAGTTCAACGCTTCAGCAATAGCACGATGACGGCGATGAAGAGAAGAACAACGACGATCGTCAACACGGCGATGAGAGGCGCCAGCCAAGTTTTCTGGTTCTGGATGGGGACCGAAGCCAGTGTTCCAGGCGCGGGCGGCGGCGGCGCTGGCGCCGCGGCAGGCGGCGGGGAGGGCGGTTGGAATGTCGCCGGACGCATCATGATGCGGGTGAACTCGCCAGGGCCGGTGGATTGTGGCGGAGGAGGGGCATGATGCTGCTCTGGAACCGGAACGGAAAACAACCCAGTGGCCGCGAGGTTCTTGCTGAATTCGGGAGGAGGGGGTGGAGGAGGAGCGGGTGCTCCATCCTCGATCGCGTTATGGCCGAACTGGATGGTGAATTCGCTGGGCCCGCGAAACGGCCGGTCGGACGGTGGGGGCGGTGGCGGCGCCATTGCTCCGCGCTCGATCGCTTCCACCGGCAGCGGGTTTGCGCCCAGGGGACTTCCAAAGAGTTTGGTGAACTCCCCGGGCTGCTGAGCTGCGGGCGCGGCGGGAAGAGGTTGCGGTTTGGGCGGAGCCTGCGGGGATTCGGGGGGGCCGAATGGTGGCGCTACCTGGAACGCGGGGGGAGCGGGCGGCGGCGGAGGTTCTACCGGGGGCCGCTGGGCGCCAAAGAGCTTCGTGAATTCGCCTACGGGCTCGGGCTGGCGGGGCGCAGCCTCCTGTTGTGGCGGAGGGGCGCCGAACATGCGTGTGAATTCACCCTGCGCTGGCGCTGGAGCTCCTTGACGCGGTTCAGCGCCGCCTCAACCCTGGAATTCATGAGCCAGCGTTTGCAGAAATTGCAGTCGCGCGCGGAATTTTATTACAAATGTGTTTATCTCAGCCAGCATATCGGCGTGCCGTTGCCGGGCGAGATTTGCCACAGTCCGGCGCCGGCGCGTTCCGTGGTGCTGCGTCTGCCGGAATTGGCTGTGCGCCTGTTCGTGCCGCAATCGTGCATCAAAGGTTTGAGTATGCGCCAAATTCCGCCCTACGGCACGACCATGCCGGTGCTGGCAAGCTGTTTGGAGATGGACGCCGATCGCGCGCTGATGGTGTTTCAGGTGAAGAAGGCTGCGGGGATTATGGCAGGAAAACAGCCGGGGCCAACGGCAAGATAAAACTACACCGATTTTTAGTCAAACTGAAAATCGAAGCTCCTCAGCAGCTTTAAACTCCACCCACAAAAGTAAAAAGTTTTTTCTGTGAAATTTCAATTTTTGGGGCAAAAAATTTTCAGAATTCTATTCCGATGTTGAGCGCCTTGCGGCTTATGCGAATTTCAATACAGATTTTATTTCTTCCCCGACTTCGCTTTTTTGCTTTTTGGAACCTTTAAAAGCAACTCCCCCATAAGCTCTGATACCACCCATTCTTCCGCTATTTTTTCATTTTTAAAGCGGGTAACAACCATATCAACCCACTTCACCTTTTTTCCTGAAGGCGGGATGCCGCGCATTTTTACTTCGTGCGTGCCTCTAAATGTACGCTGCCAGACGATAGTATTCCCCTCTTGCGCAAGAAATTTGACATCCACGAGATGTATATCTGGGATAGCCGTACGAAGCTGATTCGCGAAACGTTTTATGAATGAATGCCCGCTATATTCTTTTTCTCTGGCATGCGCAATATAATCAGTCGCAAAAATTTCATTAACGATTTCCAAGTCACCTTTCTCAACAAGCTCTGCAATAGCATACCTGATTTTTTCTTGATTGTTCTTGTGCATTGTATTTCTCGCCAATTGGTTTACTTCAGCGCATTGCCGGTTCTTAAAGTTTTAGGCAAACCATTTGGGGTAAAACGGCTGAATCGTTTTACCCCAAATGAATCTGCCTGACTTTACTGAATTACTAGAAGTTTTTAGATTGCAACGTGCTTCGAATCCGGCGTAATATTCGATCCAAAGATTACCTCGCATTCTCACCTTCATATCTCCCCAACACCAGCGTCGCGTTCGTGCCGCCAAAACCAAAGGCATTGGAAATAGCATATTGCACGTTCGCCGGACGCGGCTGGTTTGCGACATGATTAAGATCGCATTCCGGATCAACATTGTCCAAATTAATCGTAGGCGGCAGCATTTGATGATGCAGCGCCAACGCCGTATACGCCGCTTCCACGGCGCCGGCAGCACCGAGCAAATGGCCGGTCGAAGATTTGGTCGAACTGACGGCGGCCTTTTTGGTGTGCTCACCGAAATAATGCCGGATTGCGGCGGATTCTGCGCGATCGCCCAACATCGTCGAGGTGGCATGCGCATTAATGTAACCAATGTCTTCCTTCGCGAGGCCGGCGTCTGCCACTGCATGGCGAATCGCTTTGGCGGCGCCGGTGCCGTCCGTGCGCGGCGCCGTCGGGTGAAAGGCATCTGACGAGGCGCCGTTGCCCAGCAATTCTGCCCACACGCGTGCGCCGCGTTTGCGCGCATGCTCTTCACTTTCAATTACCAAAACGCCCGCGCCCTCTCCCATGACAAAGCCGTCACGTGCCATATCGAACGGGCGGCTCGCCGCCGACGGCGCGTCGTTATGTTTGGAAAGCGCTTTTGCCGCAATAAACCCGGCCACGCCCAGCTCGATGATCGCCGCCTCTGCGCCGCCAACGAGCATGACGTCGGCAATGCCTTTGCGAATCATTTCAAGTCCCTCGCCAATCGAATGCGCGCCGGTGGCGCACGCCGAAACGATCGAAAAGTTCGGGCCTTGAATGCCATAGCGAATCGTGAGAAAGCCGGAGGCCATGTTGGCAATCACCGCCG
The DNA here is from genome assembly GCA_030263535.1 of Cytophagia bacterium CHB2. Lineage (NCBI taxonomy): Bacteria > Pseudomonadati > Bacteroidota > Cytophagia > Cytophagia bacterium CHB2. The sequence continues at coordinate 764 of SZPB01000423.1, read as the reverse complement.
GAACGAAATAGGGCGATACGCGCCGCGCGCCTTTTTCAATCAACGCGCGCGTGTTGTTCACGAATGTTTCCATGCCGCCCATGCCGGAGCCGATCAGCAAGCCGGTGCGCTCGTGCGGCAGCGTTTCCGCGCTCAAACCGGCATCCGCCAAGGCTTTGTCTGCCGCTGCGACGGCAAGGTGCACATAACGATCATAGTGCCGGACTTCCTTTACATCCATGTAATCGTCGGGATTGAAATTTTTGACTTCTCCCGCGATTTGCGTGCTTAAATGAGACGCATCAAAATGCGTAATTTTGCCGATGCCTGAGCGCCCGGCCATCAACGCCGACCAATTTTCTTCTATCGTTAGCCCGAGGGGCGTGACCATGCCGATTCCAGTGATTACAGCTTTTTGGCGTTGAGGAAAAGATTGCATGTTGTTCTCCGCGTACGTGACTGTCCAGACATGCCTCCTGCGTTTGACTTTCTCCAGTGACAAGTTCGCCGGCCTGCTTTTGCCGGACGATATGCAGAAAATAAGCTTTTATCTCCAAAACGTCAACAGCGTTTCTCGAGTTCAGGCGCGCGCTTTTGGGGAAACGATGCCATGGACTTGTCGCGCTCTGTGGAGAAGCCGCAAGCGCGCGTCAAATTAGATAAGGATTGGCGATTAAATAACTTGTCCAAATCTCAAACCGCGAATGCACGCCAATAAACGCGAATTTTAAAATTAGCGAATATTCGCGTTTATTAGCGGTTCCCCAAATGAGTAAGTTATTTAA
>SZPB01000422.1 GCA_030263535.1 Cytophagia bacterium CHB2 | reverse complement strand
CTTGCCATCGTCGAGGATGGCGATGCGGTCGCATAGCGCGTCGGCCTCGTTCATGTCGTGTGTCGTAATGACGATCGTCGCGTCGTGCGTGACACGCAGCTCGTTGACGAACGCCTGCACTTCCAGCTTGGAGCGCGGGTCCAGGCCGGTTGTCGGCTCGTCGAGCAGCAGCAGCACCGGCTGCGTCAGGAAGGCGCGGGCGATAGCTACCTTCTGCTGCATCCCCCGGCTCATGTCTTCCATCGGGCTGGTGTAGCTGCTCTCGCGCAGCCCCAGCCGCCCCAGAATCTCGCGGGCCTTGCGGTCGGCTTCCTTGCCGGAGACGCCGTACAGCCGCGCCCCATAGAGCAGGTTCTCCTTGGGGCTGAGCTTCTTGAAGAAGGCCGCCTCCACCGACACGCGGTTGATCATCCGCTTGACGGCCATCTCGTCGCGCTCCACATCCAGCCCGAAGACGGTGATCGTCCCCTCGTCCGGCAGCAGCAGCGTGGAGAGCAGGCGGATCAGCGTGGCCTTGCCCGATCCGTTCGGCCCCAGCACGCCGAAGATTTCGCGGCGATAGACGCTGAACGAGACGTTCGATACAGCGGTGACCAGTTCCTTGCCGCGCCGGGCCTTGAGCTTGTGCGGGGCGTCATGGCCGTTGGCGGGCTGTCCGCCAGCCGCATGACCGTTGGTCGCCTTGTGGCTCCCAATCCAGCGCCGCCACCAGGGTTCGGCGGCGACATTGAAGCGCTTGACGACGTTCTCGACAACGAGCGCCGCTTCTTGTGTGGGGATGGAATGCTCCATCATGGTGATGTCCTCAATGGTGCGTTGGTAATGCTCAGCTTTCGACGCGAGAAAAGCGGTTTCGGGCCTGTGGTGCCGCACAAAAAAGCCGCGAGCTGGGTGCCCGCGGCTTGTGTGGCCGGCGACGGACTCGTTGGACGAGTCATCGCAAAACAAAACCGCGGGCATTGCGCCCGCGGCCAGCGTCACTCGTTTAGGCGAGTTTCCTTAGCGGCAAACAGGCGCAATACGGCAAGGCTCGTTCCCGGCGGGAACGCCGCTCATGCGAGTGCGGATGAAGGTACGATTTGCCATTGTGCGCCTTTGCTCCTTTCATAGGATGCGGGCAGTATAGCACGGGCGGCGCGCGATTGTCAAGACTTTTGTTGGCAACGCTGTGTCAGGACGTGGGTGAGTGTCTTGAAGACTGTATTCCAGTTCTGGGGTAGAGCATCACCGCAAAGGCGTAGAGAGCGCAGAGCAAAGCGCGAAAGGCAGACTTCCGAAGTCTCCGAAGACTTCGGAAGTCTTGTTCTTTCTGCGCCTCTGCGGTTCAAAGATTTCGCTCCCATCGTGAAAGGCCCCCTCTTGAGGCAGGCGCTATTCGTTCGCCGCCAGACCCCATGCTATAATCGCGGCCCTAGTGACGGGAAGCGCCGGCGCCACGCTCTCTCCCTGACAGGGGGCGGGCAGCCGCCAGGCGCGCGCTTTTTGAAGGATGTTACCGCTATGGATTTTGCACTGAACGAAGAACAGATCATGGCCCGCGACATGGTGCGCGAGATAGGCGCAAGCCCGAACACATTGAAGGCAACTTTTGGCTCACTGGTGAAAAAAGGCCTGCTTACCCGGAATGGCGGCGGCCGATCCACATGGTATGGCCAGCCATGACAGATAACAGAGTAAAAGCCGGTATGGCCGGTACAGAAAGAGTATTTAAATGCCGATCCTGAACTGGTTAGATCGTGACAAACATGTGAAACAGGCAGAGGCTGTGCCGTATCGCCTGTTGGAGGCCGATGACGCGAACAGCGCAGGCGACACGACTAGCCAGAACATGGTGATACAGGGCGACAATCTGGACGCGGTGAAAGCGTTATTGCCTTACTACGCCGGACTGGTGAAGTGCATCTTCATCGACCCTCCCTATAATACCAAAAGTGCATTTGAGCATTACGATGATAATCTGGAGCATAGCCAGTGGCTGGCAATGATGTTCCCGCGTTTGCGCCTGTTGCGCGAGCTGTTAGCAGAAGATGGCAGCATTTGGGTGACGATTGATGACAACGAGGCGCATTATCTTAAAGTTATCATGAATGATGTTGTCCGCCGTTATGGTGTGTTGTATATCACTCTTTACAAGAACATTGGCGTAGTAGCGCCGAGACAATAAGGTTATAACAATGATGAATGAAGGGGCTGTTATGGGCAGAACAATAGAAACACTGCGGAATAGCGAGGATACTGACCTTGGTTTAGTTGTTACGCAGATTGAGGATCGTTCTATTGAAAAGGAACAGAATCTTGAGCCGGTAACAGAAGGCTTCCAACTCCAATATGAGCATCCCAATGGGTGGTCGAAGCGAATAATACGGAGACTATCCCAAAGCCGGGCAGGTGGCTTTATGTGCCAGCACTACTGACCACGTCGGACGAGCAGACGAAGATGAGTGGCGTGACAAGGGCGCATCCTTGCGCGACATATTGAACTATGCCAAGCTGCGCTCCATTGACGAACGGGTACAGGCGACTTTTGCGTTTTAAGGAGCAAAGATGGTAGATAGCATTCAGCTTTTGAGAAATATTGGGCAGTTCGATTCCGTCAATCCTGGCCCCCAAAACGCTTTCAGCAAACTGGCCTTAATATACGCGGAGAACGGCAGGGGTAAGACAACTCTGGCAAATATCTTACGCTCATTAGGCACAAGTAATTCAGTATTGATAACCGAGCGCCATAGATTGGGAGCGCAACATGCTGTTGTTCCTGTTTTAATTCGTTTGATACGTGTCGTTAAATGTCTTATTGAATGATCTTTAACTTTTAACGGGCAACGCTGTTTATTGTTGTGTCAGCTCAAGTAGATCGCCTATCTGGATTAACTTTTCAGCCAATCCAAATGCTATTTGCCAAGTTATTGATATCACTTACCTCGCTTGGTTTCCAAAACTTTTTTCAACATCACCTTTTGCACCTAACAAATTGGTCAACAAACGCCAGTTTTGAGTTTCATAACGAACTCGCCCCGTAACGATCGCAGGATGAATTCGTAGCTTCTCAGCAAGCGCTAGTGCGTTTTTCTTTATTGAGCTTATTTTCACTAACGACTTATCCCATTCATTTGTCGGAATAAGCGCTTCTCGAGCACCCTGATCCGCCTTCTGCTCTTCCTTGATGTATGCTGGTTAACGTTTATCAAATAGTTAACGAGTTTTATTGTGCCAATCCGAGAAATAATGCAAGGGATCGATTAACGCTGATGAGCGTATCATCATCAATTTTTCCAATGGTCGAACTGATCCGTTCGCGCCGCAACGCTACAATCTTATCAACCATAATCTGCGAACGCTTTTTTAATCCGTTATCGTCAGATGGATCAATATCAAGTCTGAATAGTGGCGCGTCCTGAATATCGGTTGTCAGCAGGCAAACAAGGATACTAGCGTGTGTGTCGTTAAACAGGTTTTCTTGTATGATTACGGCGGGTCTTGGTTTGCCGTAGTCTCCAGCCGCAGAAACAACCACAATATCCCCACGTCTCATGAATCACTCATATCTGCTACGGTTTCAATAAAATCAAGCGCATCATCTTCATTGGCGCGTCCGCTAACAAGTACAGATTGTCGTTTTGCTTCTGCTGTAAAATTTTCTGCATGTGTGTCAGGAACCCATATTTGTACGGGCCGCAATCCACTTGCCCGAAGCCGCGAGCGGTAGTCGTGCATTTTTTCTGATGGGGTTTTTGAGGGCATATCGATTACTCCTTGTAGTAACATGTTACCTATATGGCTATATATTTACAAGAAAAAAGTTAAACCTGATAAGGATTAGGCAGAAAAGACAGCCTGATTGAGGGTCGGCCGGGATTCTGGCCAATTTCATCAGAATCCCGGCCGACCCTCTTCCCCTATCACCAGATTGCATGCTCTCCTTATTAGAAGCTGGCGATTTTTTCTACAACCGGACATAACCCCTACGCAACCTAATTTTTTCAATACGCTTAATCTCTTTGAGCGCATCTTCCAATTCATAGAATAATTGCCGTTTTGTACTCCCCCGCCCATTTTGCAAACCGAACCAGTGACGGGTAACAATCAAGTCGCCAAGCAAATCAGTTTCAAGTAACAGCGTATAACCACGGGTTTGTGTTCTGAACTCCATACAAATTATCGTATTCATAAAACTTTATCCATGGGTGAAATCACCTTATGATTAAAGCACTCGCTACCTGATCAACGCCTGTTTCTGCTGCTGATTTTGTTCAGCATGGACTTGAAATTTCTCAGTCTTGGCTTGTTCCAGTGCTTTTTTAATGACCGATCCAACTTGACGTTTAACAGCTTCAATACCCAAACTGCTTTTATTGGCCAAATCATTAAAATCACTTAATTTCTGTGAGACTTGCTCGCCTGGTGCAAATATTGGCAAAACAGAGATCCCATTAACCAATGCTGCCGCTTCCAATGCCTTTTCCTTACCTGGGTTTTTACCATTCATTGATTCCTGTATGGAATCATCGTCACCGGCGATAATAATCGACTTGTGCGGGTATTTTTCATGCAAAGCTTGCGCGACTTTAGGTAAATTACCTGAATCAAATGCGGCAACAACGGGATAACCCAGCGTTTTAGATAAAGTATCTGCGGTTGCATACCCTTCAGCAATCACAATGGCTGGCGCGGCATCTAGTGCGACCACACCCTGATTATTGCCATCGACCACATAAAAGTTGCTCTCTTTTTTGCTACCTGTTGCAAAAAACTTGGCGCCGCCAGGCTGTATTGTTTGCACACTCCAAATTTGACCATCAATGTCTTGTGCTGGCAGCAATAAATCACCAGCGGTTAGAACAATGCTGTCTGGATTTGCCTCACGTAATGCCTTGGCGTCCGCTCGGTCTTTACCGATTTTGATGATTGAACCGTCCGGCAAGTCATCCGCACTCTGCGGCACTAACTTTAAATCACCCGAGCGTG
>SZPB01000421.1 GCA_030263535.1 Cytophagia bacterium CHB2 | reverse complement strand
TAATTCGTGCCGTCCGATGCAAACCGCGAAGGGACCCGAATAAACGCTTATCTCTCATTCGCGGTTGCCCTTTTTGGGCCGTGGCTCGTTCGCGTTGGGGGCATTAATTATCTTCCTCGTCCTCCCGTTCCTCGCCATTTTGCCGGCGCTCACGCTCGGCTTTATAATTGTTGAAATTGTATTTGAGATTCAACATTACCACCGGCGCCTCGCGCGTGGAATAGCGGTAGTTATAAAAATCCGCACCCTGTGAGATGGCTTCGCGCTTGGCAGAGTCGAACAAATCTCTCACTTGCAGTGTGGCAGACAGCAGTTTATCGATGATCTCGAGTTTGACCGCGGCGTTCGCCGTAAAATATCCCTCTCGCCGGCCCTGGGAAGAAACCGAAGGGCTGTTATAAATGCCGTCAAGTTGGAATTGCAGAGATTTGCTGAATTTGACCGCGTTGCTCATGCGCGTGTTCCAATTAAAACTCTCGCGCGCGAAAGATTCTCCGAAAAGCGCGCCAGTAATGCGATATTGATAAAGATTGCCGGTGAGATTGAGGTTCCACTTTTTGTGAAGATCGACATTCAATGCCAGTTCGCCGCCCAACGCATGATCTTTGCCGATATTCGCCTCCGAATGCAGCGTGATATTGTCGGCATAAACGGAACGAACTTCTTCGATGCGATTGTGCGTTTTGCGATAATACGATTCCAGCGAAATCAAGCTGCGGCCCAGATGGGTTTGATAGCCAAGCTCATACGAGTCGATATATTCCGGCAGCAGATCGGGATTGCCGACGTGAACGTTGTAGGCGTCGATCCAGGTTTGAAATGGTTCGAGATCGCCGCCTCCGGGCCGGTCGATGCGGCGGGTGTAACTCGCCATGGCCTGTTGCCCCACAGCGAATTGATGTGAAAAATGCAATGTGGGAAAGTAATCCCAACGGCCGATCGTGAATGGTTGCGTTGCGCCGTTTCCGGCAGGCCCTGTCACACCGGTTCCGGTGAGTTCTGTCGAACCGGAAAAAATGATCGTACGGCCGGTGTATTCTGCACGCAAGCCGCCCTGAAAGCCCAGTTTGCCCAATTCGTTCGCGTAGAGCGTGTAAAACGCATGCGTGTCCTCATTGTAGCGCGTGCGATTGCTGAACTGTGGCAGCACCAGATAATCACCCGCCACCGCATCATACTCCGCCAATCCGGTGTTTTCCTCGTCGCGCTCGATTTCGCTATGAAAGCCGGCTTCAAACTTCGCCTTTTTACCCAGCGCCAGCGTGTAATCGAGCTTGGTGCGGACTTCGCGTGAGGGGCCGCCTTCAGTTGAACGCCGGCCGCTGACTTGCATGGCTTCACTGGTGAGCAAGCCGTTGGTGGTGGTTTCGTCGCCTTGACGGCTGCTGAAGAATAGTTCTGCGGAAAGCTCGTGCCCTTTGGGCGCAAAGTGGTGCTGGTACGAGAGATTCAACGCAAAAAAATCACGCGTGCGCAAACGATCATTATTGCTGGTGTAATGCTGCCGCGCGCTTTCCGCGCCGGACCATTCCGCATAATTCAAATCTTCTTCCCGCCGGGAATCACGATTGCCGTAACGCCCGCCGGCGCTCAAGAAATCTTTGCGCGAGAGTTTCAGCTTGAACTCGCCGCGCAAACCCAGCGCAATATTCTTGCGCCGGGAGACGCCGGCGGATTCGAAAAACGACACGCTGCCCTCTCGCCGCGTTTCGTTCTGTTCACGATCATCTCCACTGAACAGCCGTTGGTTGTAATCCAGGCCCAGCGTGGCTTGATACCTGTGATTCTTGTAATCATACAAAAAATCGCCGCCATACTTGTCGCCGGTGCCGGCGTTGAGATTGGCGATGCCGCTTCGGCCCTCGCGCCGTTCCTTCTTCAAAACAACATTGATGATGCCGGAAGCGCCCTGGGGATCGTATTTCGCGGACGGATTGGTGACGATTTCGATGTTTTCAATGGCGCCCGCCGGAATTTGCTGCAAGGCCTCGCTGGGATCCAGCACCGAAGGCCGGCCGTCGATCAACACCGTGAAATTGCCGCTGCCGCGCAAACTGACATTGCCTTCAATATCCACGGTTACCGAGGGCACACTTTCCAAAACGTCCACCGCCGTGCCCGAAAGCGCGGTTGCTTGCCGGCTGACATTGATCACTTTTTTGTCGAGGTGATACGTCATGCCCAGCGCTTCGCCCTGCACCTCAACTGTTTCCATGTTCAACGCTGTCTGTTCCAGCAAAATTTTTCCCAGGTTGATCTCCGTTTTTGCCGGCGTGATGGCGACATTGCCCAGGCGATGCGTTTTATAGCCGATGAATTGAATGTTGACATAGTAATTTCCCGGGGCAAGCGCGGTGATTTTAAAACGGCCGTCTTCATGGGAGGTTGCGCCCGTGACCATGGCGCTGTCGCTTTGGCGAAACAGAATGACATTGGCATATTCAATCGGCTTTTGGGAGGTCGCATCGAAAACTCTGCCCGTAATCACGCCGGGATGTTCCTGCGTCAGAGCGGCTCCCGCCCACGCAGCGAGCAGAATTAATTTTAAAATTGAAATGTTTCGCATTCGAATGGATTCCTAAGGTTGCCGTGCAAGAAGATGGCCGTAAATCACCCGCGTTGAAATCAATTGATTGCATGCCGGCCGCACAATACAGCACGAATCTGTAGAATTATTGTAGGTTGTAATGGAGGTGACAACAAGCAGGCAACGACGCATTTCAGGCGCTTAACTTTCGCACACTGAAACAATGCTGCCCCTCGCAATACCGGTATTCTATGCTCAGGTCGTTCAATTCGCAGATTTTTTTGACCAGGGAAAGCCCCAACCCCAGCGAGTTTTTTTTGTGCCGGTTGTTCGAAAAGCGCTCGAAGATTTTTTCAGGCGGGGTGTCCAGCGGCGGCCCGTAGTTGCTGATCGTCAGGCAATCGGCGTCGGTGTGCAAACGAACCGGCCCGGTGGGGACGCCATAACTGATGGCATTGCGCAACAAATTTTTCAACACAATATCGAAAAGGAAGGCATCGATGAACAAACGATGCGTGTCCGAGAGATCAGCCTCAATCTCCAACGATTTCAAGCGCGCCAATTCTTCAATGGCAGCAATATGTTTTTCAATGGCCGGGCGCGTGGCGACCTCGACGGCATTGCCGAATTCGCCGTTTTCGATTTTCGTGAGCAAATTCAGCGTGTTGCCGAGCTTCGACAAATGATTGGCTTCATCGTAAATGATTTTCACCGTTTCAGCATGGCGCTGCATAACCTCTTCCCGGGCGAGCAGGTTTTCCGTTTTGTTGCGGATCACGGCCAGCGGCGTTTGCATTTCGTGCGCCATGTTTTCGGTGTATTCCTTCAGATGGCGGTAATCCGCTTCGATGCGATCGATCATTTGATGATACAAATCCTGCATTTTGCGGAATTCTATCGTGTTGGTGTCAATCCGTTCTACATTGATTTTTTTGCCGACTTTATAAGTTTTCATCAGCCCTAAAATTTTGTTGAAGGGCCGAAAGAAATAACCGGATAAAAAGACATTGAACAGGACGATCGCTCCGGCCAGCAGCACGAACGCCGGAATCAGGGCGCCGAAGATGTCATCACGCAGCCCCAAAAAATCTTCCACAGTCTTGAACATCGTTACTTGATAATGCCGGCCGTTGGTTTCCATGAAAACGGTTTTCTTGCGAAAACGCTGCATTTGATCTTGTTCGGCGTTGTAAATCAGCGTGTCGCCGATAACCGGCAAGGTTCCGGAGCGCGGCGCTTCGTCCAACGCTAGAATATGCACGCCGGAAGACAACTCACTCAAGGGCTTCCCGGCCTCGAGGTGCCGTTTGATTCGGTTGGCAGAATTGTGAAAGCGGCTTTCCAAATTCTTTTCAATGAATTCATCCGCTTCCTTCGTGAGAAACAGCGCGCTGCTGAAAAAAGCGATGAAGGTGAAAATGAGATAAATGAAAGTCGTTTTGGATAACAGTTTGAAGGCGCGGGCGTTTTCCATGTTCTGCCGCCTAACTCTCGCTTGAGAATTTGTATCCCATGCCGTACAGCGCTTTAATGTAGTTCTTGCCGCCGGCGCTGGTGATTTTTTTGCGAAGGTTCTTGATGTGATTGTAAATAAAATCGAAGCTGTCCGCCTCGTCGATGTGATCGCCCCACAGGTGTTCCGCAATGCTTTCCTTGGTCAACATGCGATTGGGGTTTTGCAGGAAGTAGAGCAGCAAATCATACTCTTTTTTGGTCAAGGTCAGCGGCGTTTCGTGAATATAAGCTTGCGAGGCGAGCAAATCGACTTTGACGTCGTCGAACAACAGCACGTTGCTGCGGTTGAATTTGTTGCGCCGCAGAATGGAGCGGATGCGCGCGTTCAGCTCGGCTTGATGAAACGGCTTGGTCATGTAATCATCGGCGCCCAGATCCAGGCCGTGCACTTTTTCTTCCAGCGCGTCTCTTGCCGTTAAAATCAGAATGCCGCAATCGAGCTCGGCGGCTTTGATTTCGCGGATGAGTTGCAAGCCGTTGCCGTCCGGCAAGCCGAGATCAACAATAACGAGATCATATTGATAGGTGGAAATCTTCTCGCTGGCTGCGTGCAGCGTTGTCACATGTTCGATAACAAAGCCGCGGTCATGCAAGAACTGCTGCATGTCGCGCGCCAGATGGAGGTTGTCTTCGACTATTAAGAGTTTCATAGCTTAAGCAAAAGTACTCTGGAATTCTGTAGGAATTTTGTTACGGTTTATTGCCGCCCGGGCAGTGGAGTGTACGAAAAATTGCACGATTAGGCAAAGCGCAGAGTGAAATTTCAAAATGGCCTGCGTTATGCGAAACGACATTTTAGAGCGAAAATCTGCCCGGGGATGGTGTGCAATCCGACGGTGGTGGATGAAGGTTTTATCTGCAATTATTAACGCGACAAACCGCTTTTGTTGCCTGCGCGGCCTAAAACCATCCCTTCGGACAGTACCAACCGGCTTC
>SZPB01000420.1 GCA_030263535.1 Cytophagia bacterium CHB2 | reverse complement strand
CAAAAAACGAATTCACTCGGCTTTAGGCTATTTGACTCCGATCGAATTCGAAAACCAGTGGAACAAACAAAACAAAACCGCAGTCAAAGTTCCTTAACAAAGGCCTTTTTCGTGTCCAAAAAACGGGGTGCACTACAAATGCCTCGTGTTCATTCCCATAGTAAAAAATACGCCAAAGCGGGCCGGGGCAGACAGTGTATCATAAACAGGATGAAATCTCGTCTCACGAAGTAAACGTCGAACGGATGAATCCAATTGAAATAGACCTTTTCTGTGCAGCAGTAGTGACGCTGCTCTTTGGAGAGGAGAAAAATAGTGATCTTTGGAGGTGGGAGGGTAGTTGGATTCGCGAAGAGCGTGGCTATGCAAACGCGGAAAAATGTCCGTGATGACGGCACCCGGTTTTTTTCCCACAATTTGAGGTCTTCACCACAATCAAAAAAAATTCTTGACAAGTAGCCTTTGCTCTGCTATATTATTTAGGATTCCAAAATAACTAACTGGCTGTTCATTCACTTCAAATTCAGTTGAGGACAGGTATATGAAGCGAACGTCTATTTTTATCTTGATGAGCAGTATGTTCATGCTGGCGCTGGGAATTTGGGCTGGCGACAACGCTGGACAGGTTGCTTATCCCGAGGGTTACCGGCAGTGGGCCCATGTCAAAGCCATGGTGTTGCAGGAAGGCCATCCCCTGTATGAATCTTTCGGCGGCATTCACCACGTCTATGCCAATGCCAAGGCTTTGGAGGCGATGAAGGCCGGCAAGCCGTATCCCGACGGCGCGGTGATTGTCTTTGATCTGCTCGAGGCCAAGGCGGAGAACAACGCCATCTCCGAAGGCAGCCGCAAGGTCGTCGGCGTGATGCAAAAAGATTCCAAAAAATTCGGCGAAACCGGCGGCTGGGGTTTTGAGGGTTTCAAGGGCGACAGCCGTGAGCGCGTCGTCACCGATGCGAAGACTGCCTGCTTTGCCTGCCACGCCGGTCAGAAAGCGCAGGATTACGTTTTTTCAACCTATCGCCAATGAGCTTGCCACGTTTATGGATGAGTGTTGTGGTTGCGGGCGCGCTTCTGGCGTGCGCCCACGACCACAACCCGCGCTTCACCGCTATGCAGACCAGCGATGTGGCGCAAACGCATGCCAGCGCGGGCGGCGTGATTTATCAGGAATGGGGCTGCGGCACCTGCCATGGTGCGAAGGGTGAAGGCACCTCCCAGGGGCCGGCGTTCACCAATCTCGCGGCCCATTGGCGTCGCGAAACTCTGAATCGATATCTCAGGGCGCCCCATGCCTTCCAAGCGCAGGATGAACGGCTGCAACAACTGGCAAAAAAATATGCCCCGATATCCATGCCGGCTTTTGACGGTTTGGACAGCTTGGCGGTGGCTAATCTTGTTGATTATCTTTTGAATGAGCTCTAAACATGTCATCTATTTTTGACCCTGCCCATCAGCATCAAGACGTTGACAGCAAAATTGCCGCCGCGCTGGAGCGAATGGCGCAAGCCTTTCGGGTTTTACTGTGGGAGCAAAACAAACTTCACCATCTCAGCCCGATTCAAATTCAATTTCTGGTTCATCTGCTTTACCATGCCGCCGACCGCTGCACCATCAGCGATCTGGCGAATGGTTTCAGTTTGACGCCGGCCACCGTGAGCGATGCGATCACCACGCTGGAGAAAAAGGGAATGGTCAGCCGCGAATGGTGGGAGACCGATCGCCGTGTGGTTTCGGTGGCGCTGACAACGGAGGGCAAGAAGACGGCGCGGAAACTGTCCAGTTGGGCCAATGTCATTCAGGAAAGCGTCGCTGCCTTTGATCCGCAGGACAAGGTTGTGGTGATGAAATTTCTCATGCACCTGATTGAGTCCTTGCAGCAAGCGGGGGTCATCACCATTGCGCGCATGTGCATCACCTGCAAGTTTTTCCAACCCAACGCCCATGCGAACGCGAAGGCGCCGCATCATTGCCGGTTATTGGATAAACCGCTGGCCGATGTCGAGTTGCGGATCGATTGCGCCGAGCATCAACCTTTCGAGGAGGAAACGGCCTCATCCTGAACAGCAACCGGTCGTCATTCTACCATTCTCACCTCGCGCTGGACGCATTTGGGGTGATTTTTTGAGTTCGAGTGCGTGCTTTGGCATCGCAGCTTTGCACTCCGGTCAATTCAAAACTCAAATCTCAACCCTGTGCGAGTACAACCGCGAGAGATTTCCACTCACCTTTTTTAAGGAAAGGAGAGCGTATGATAACGAAATTTTTGGGCATCGCGCCAGGCGCGGCCTGATGCTGATTGGCGCGGCATCGCTGCTGGCCTGGGGTTGTGAGCAAAAAGCCAAACCGACGCATTTGGGGCCGGCAGCATGGAACAAACAGCAGTGGGCGGAGAAAACCAAAGGCATTCGCACCCGGCTTCGGCGTCTGAGCGGCTCAACGTTGGCGGCAAGGAGAATCCCTGCACCTGCACACAAAGGTTGAATCAATAGCTGCGCCATTTGCCTCCTTAAATCTAAAAACGAAATTTCCCACGAACAAGCCCGCCGGCTTTTCCAGCCAGTCATACGGTGATGATGGCAGAGCGAACCTTGTCCTTAAAAACCCCTCGCGAAGCAAAAGTCGCAGAGAAGGCCGGCGCGACTTGCGCTCTCCACTTTCCTGAGAAATCCTGCCAATCTACTGAACCCATAAGGACAGCTTGCCCATTGATTTGTACATGGGTGTACAACGGCAACGGTCCTTTCAAACGTTGGCTGCGTAATCAGACAGAAAACCCACGAGGCCCGGCGATGGCAGAATTTTTGTTGCCTCGGCATCACTGCAGTGGCTCGTCAAACTCAACCGGAGGAAATCTGTTATGAGAGGAATTATGTTGGCGCTCATTTGTTGCGCGCGTCTTGCGTCGGCGCAAACACCGGAGACGTTTTTCACCATACATTGCGAACCGAATGACTCGCACATGTTCGACAAGCTGGTCCAGCTCGTGAATCTCGCCGATCGCCATCAAGTGCCGCTCACCATCGAGTTCACGCCGCAGTGGGTGGACTCGATCCTGCGCGTTTCCTCGCGATTGCAAAAAGTGCGAGAGTGGCAGCAGCGAGGCCACGAGATCGGCGCACATCATCACGGCGTTTTTCATCCGTATTGGGATCGCTACACCAACTATCCAACCTCCGTCATTATCGCCCAGGGCAAAAATCCCGCGGAACTGCTCGGCGACATGAGCGCGTATCGCGTCTTTCTCGAAAAGATCGGCGGCGATTCGCTCATGCTCACGATGGGCGGCCCGGGTGAGAGCGATCCAGATCAGAGCAAGGACTGGCATGAAGCTTTCATTTACCGCACCGGCGGCGGCCGGCAGGCGCCGGATGCTTTCTCTTCGCCGAGCGTTATCACGTACGGGCCGTATCGCGTTTGCCAGATCAATCATTTTTTCATTGATACGCAAACCGCGGTGAACACGCTGAAATCACGATACAACAACACCGCGAACAAAGACGTGATCGGCGTGGTGACGCACACGTTCAATTTTGCGGCGGACTCGAATTACGTCATCGATTGGATGCGCTTCGTGCAAAGCACGCAGCGCAAAACCGTGCGGCAGATCATGCGCGACCGGCCGTGCCATCCGGTGGTGACCGCGGTGGAAGAGTTCAAGTCGATCCCGCTGGAATTTCGGCTCGAGCAAAATTATCCCAACCCGTTTAATCCGACAACGATGATTGGCTATTCGATTCCGCCGTGGCATCCGGCGACGGGGTTGGTGCAATTGAAAATCTTCGACCTCATGGGGCGGGAAGTGAAAACGCTGGTGCAGGCTTTTCAAACCGCGGGAAACTACACGGTGACGTGGGATGGCCGGGATCACAACGGCCAAAGCGTGGCCTCGGGAATTTATATTTACATCTTGCGCGCCGGCCAATACGAGCTGCGCCAAAGAATGCTTTTTTTCAAGTGACATGATGCGGTGCTTAAGAGTAGAACACGTGAACGAGACTCAAGGAGTAAAACACATGAGAAGATACATCGCTTGCATTCTTGCTCTCTTGCTGATGGCGCGCGTGAATTTCGCGCAACACGGCGTCGATCCCCATTGGGGGCCGGAAACACTTTTGCCGCGAGCAATTGCCGGCAGCAATCAACGCGGGCAATTGTTCAACAACATGGTCATCACCTCCACCGGCAGGGTCATCATCGCGACGACCGAATCGAATCCCGCGAACGCCAATCAAGTTTTTGGCCATTACTTTACCTATTCCGATGACGGTGGCAACACCTGGCTCAATCCGCCCAAAAAGTTTACGTCCACCAGCCTCGTGGTTGGCGGCAGCTCGCCGAAATTGATGATCGATGACGAGGACATCGTGTATGTTCTCTGGACCGCCAAGAGCCCGGCAGCGATCTTTTGCTCGCGCCTCGATGCGGATTTGAATGTCTTGACCGACTCCGTGCGCGTGGCCACGAAAGTGAAATACGATAATTTCTCCACGCACATGACCATCGACCGGCGTAACCGCCTGCACGCGATGTGGCACGAAGGCAATATCGATCTCGGCCATATCAGCGAGGTGTACTCTTCCCGTTCGACCGATCGCGGCTTGAGCTGGAGCCGGCCGATCATGCTCAGTTCCGATGACGGCAGAAAATCCGCCTTTCCGCACGCCGAGTTTGAGACCGCGGGCGACACGCTCGCGATTCCGTGGCGCGATTCGGTGAGCGTGACGGAAAAATGGAACGTGATCATGGTCACGAGCACCGATGGCGGCGCCAATTGGAGCGCGCCGCAGCCAATCGTGACGGGAACCCACATCGATTCCGATCCCGACCTGGTGATTGATTCTTTCAACCGCATTCATCTTTTTTATCATCAATACCCCACCGGCAACGCGCACGCCGGCGCAAACATTCGTTATGCGTATTCCGATGATCTCGGTGCAACGTGGAATCCTTCGGGCTTTCGCCAGCTCTCGGAAATTGGGATACGCTCGCATTTGTTGGAAGGCAGTCGA
>SZPB01000419.1 GCA_030263535.1 Cytophagia bacterium CHB2 | reverse complement strand
CCTTATCTCGGTGTCAGCGTCAAGAATCAAAACAATCAAGCGGTAATTGCAGAAGTGGCTGAGGCCTCCCCTGCTGCGCAAGCGGGATTGGAGGCGGACGATCGTCTGCTGGCATGCGATGATAAAGCCCTCGCGTTCGATAATTGGCAGGAGGTGGTGCAGGCAAAACCGGTGGGAACAAAAATCAATTTACTCATCGCGCGGCGCGGCCGCATTCGCAAGCTGGAGGTGACTTTGGCGGCGCAGCCAGCGGCCTCATTTGAATTTTCCATTTCGGAGACTGCCGCGGCAGAGGCTAACACATTACGTGCGCAATGGTGGCAACCCTATGCGGGCCGGGAAACAAAATAGAGCGCTAAATGAATTTGGGTATTCACGTTTTTTTCTGTTGTGTTTTGTGTTAGGGCTTAAACGGGGCTTTGTCAAGGCAGATGCTGCGGCCAACCCGCGGCAGAACAATCAACAATTTCAATCATCAAAACACATTAAGCCTGCGCCTGCTCGCGTCTCAACCGTTCCAATTCGTCTTCGATTGAATTATCTTCATCGAGTTTTTGAAAATCAAGCTCGCGCTCAAAATCCGTTCGGGGGGCTTCACTCATTTGCTCGCCTGCCTGTTCGACCTGACTCACCATAGTCTGATAAATCCCCAATGCCTTGCCGGTTGATGGCAGATCTGAAATCGAATTGATGGCCGTATTCAAAACTTCGCCGGTGCGTGACGGCGCGGCGTGACCGCGCAAGGCGAATGCCCGACGCCGCACCAAATCTTCTTTTTTGCGGCGTGCGAGCTGGACCTGATCTTCCAAACGCGGAAGATCGGCCTTGCTCTGCGCGACGATTTCCCGGGCCTCTTGCAAATCCTTTTCGAGGGTTTCCCGAGCTTTTTGTGTGTGCAGTTTGCGCGCGAGCACTTGTTTCGCCAGCGCTTCGTTGCCGGCATACACGGCCTGTTTTGCCTGTTCGGCCAGCTCTTGCACCAAATCCTGAGACGCTTGAATCTGTTTACGTAATTGCTTCTCACGCGCCAAAGCGCGCAGCGTGTCGCAGCGCAATTCGATCAAACTTTCTTCCATGTCCGCGATAAGCTGCTTCACCAGCACGGCCGGATCCACGGACTGCGCCAACAGGTGGTCGAGATTTGCCGCAATTTGCGCGGCAATACTTGCTTTCGTTTTCATGCGCCGCTCCCTTACGCCATAAGCTCGTGCAGATGATATTTTCTGTAATACTCGCGAAACTGTTCATAGGGCAGGCCCAGGCGTTGCGCCGCCAGACGTTGGTTGCCGTGCGCGTCCTTGATGGCATTCAGCAGCAAGGTCTTTTCAAAAGCCAAAACCTTTTCGGAAAAAGTTCCGTTCAGCGGCTCGACTGTAGTGAGCGCCAGAGGCAAATCCGAGGATTGGATGACGCCGTCTTCATCCGTCAAATAAAGCTGTTCGATCAAATTTTTGAGTTGACGAATATTGCCGGGCCAATGATACGCTTGCAGATCTTTTATGGCTGCCGGTGTGAACGTTTTCTGTTCGAGGTTGGGAATTTCGAAATGAAGCTGCTGCACGAAATGTGCAATCAGCGCGGGGATATCCTCCCGCCTTCGGCGCAACGGCGGCAAGATCAGTTCGGCAAAGCTAAGCCGGTGATAAAGCTCCGGCAGAAACTCGCCGGAATCCATCATTTCCTCCAGCGGCGCGTTTGTGGCAATGATAAAATGTACATCCGCGTCGAACGCCTCGGCGCCGCCGACTTTTTCAAATTTTTTGTGCTCGATAACGCGCAGCAGTTTTTCCTGGGTGGCGCGCGAAAGGTTGGCGATCTCATTCAAAAAAAGCGTGCCCTTGTTTGCCAGCTCCAGCTTTCCCGGTTGCGCATCGACATGCGTTTCTTTCTCCCGTCCAAAAAAATCCGTCGCAAAAAATTCGTCCGGCACAACGGCGCAATGCATGACAACAAACGCGCGGCCGCTGCGATCTCCGGCTTGATGAATGAAGCGCGCCAACAAATCCTTGCCCGCGCCGCGTTCTCCACGAATCAATATCGGGCGCGGCACTTTTGCCATTTTTCTCGCCCGCTTTAAAACAGCCTGAAATGCAGCACTTTCTCCTACGCAATTCAAATGATCAAAATTAAAGGCAATTGCATGATTCATGTTATGCCCTTCGTTCACCAGCGCATTCACGTATCCCGGTTTAAAGATGGCTTCCCGCGCGCATAAAAGCAAGCGTCTTCTCACAAAAAAAATGCCCCAATCTTTTTTGCGCTGCTCAACTGCGCGAGGGCAGCGCTAAAAAAATGGGGCATCCCGGTCAAAATACGTCTACTGCAAGAAAGCTTTTTGTTGTAGATTGCCGATCGGCGTTAGCCGGCACACAATATGCTTAAATCGGAATATTTTGCGTCGAATCACTGCACCACGGTTTACTTCAACAAGACGAGCTTGCGCTGCGAGGTAAATTCACCTGCTTTAATGACGTACAGATAAACCCCGCTCGCCACACGTATGCCGCGCGCATCTGTCGCATCCCAGATGAAACTGTGGCTGCCGCTTGCAAAATTGCCGTTTGCCACTTGCTTTACCAACTGTCCGTTCGTGTTGTAAACCGACAACGTGACCTCGCTATTCACCGGCAACTCAAAACTGATCACAGTTGTCGGGTTGAAGGGGTTGGGATAATTCTGCAGCAGGGCAAATTTTTGCGGAGGTTGGCCGCCGCTTTCGGGATTCGTGACCGCCGTGGTCGTCAACGCAGCCACAAAATCAACTTTGCCATAACCCCATTTGTTGTTGGGCGTCGCGCCGGTGAAACCATCATTTTTAGCCGTGCCGGTAAGCATGTTGCGAATTTGAATCGCGTCGAAGCCCGGATTTCGTTCCAACATTAATGCGATACCGCCGGCAACGTTCGGCGCGGCGAAGCTGGTGCCCAGACCGATAGCGTGGCGATTATCGCGCAAAATATAAGCATTCGGAAAAGTGGCCGTGCCTTTCCAAACGCTGAATTGCGCATTAGGCGAAGCCTCGGCTGAGAGTGTTGATGCGATCATGCGGCCGGGCGCTGAAATCTCCGGTTTGATGCGGCCATCGCGCGTCGGGCCGTTGCCGGAAAATGCGCCCGAGGTGTTGACGGTGGCAGAGGGATTTTGCAGTTGATTGCCATCCAAATCCGTCCAGAGTTTCTTTGTGTCCCACGCGCCCACCGTGATAATATTGTTTGCGGTTCCCGGCATGGTCAGAGTGCGCGTCTCATCGATATTTGAAGTCAGACTCGCGCCCATGGTCGAAGCGGTGAGCCAAAGATCATAGCGCGGGGCTGCGCCGGAAATCGTCAAGCGCCAAGTGCCGGCAGCCGGCACATTGCTGCTGAAATCGAAAATTTGCATCAAAACTTCTTTATCGCCATTGAGCGGATTGACGCCGGCCGAGGCATTGTCGATAATAACCGCGCCATTGGGCGTATCTTGCCCAAACCGCACGCCGCTATTGGCGGTGTATTGCGCGTTGTTTGGCGCCGTCAGGCGAAAGCTGAGATTGGCGGCGCCGGAATACCACGCTTCGATTTGCACGTAATCATTTTGTGTGCCGGAAGTGGCGGTAAAGGAAGGAAGATTGAAATCAATCGTAACGGACCCGCTGTTCAGCGTTCCGCCGGCGTGAATGTTTTCATCACCATCGTTTCCGGCGGCAGCCACAATAACTTTGCCGCTTTTGCCTGGCCCGACGAGATTGTCGATGGCCTGCTCTTGCAAGCTCGTGCCGTCGTGCGCGCCGCTATGTCCGCCAAAACTCAGATTGATGACATACGGCTTGCCCAACACGGCGGCAACGCTGTCGATAAATTTCATGCCGCGAATGGCATCGGCCTCGGAAATGGTGCCGTTGTCGCCATTTTGAGATTTTATCGCCACAAGATCGGCTTCCGGCGCCATGCCGGCATATGTTCCTGCGGGAATGTTGGCGCCGGTGGCGCGGCCATTGCCCGCTGCTGTGCCCATCACATGCGAGCCGTGGCCGTTGCGATCGGCTTCGCTGACGGTTCCGCCGCCGGATAATGCAGCATTGATCTGCGCCTCGGTGTAAACGGCGCCGCCTTGACTGAGATCCAAAATGAATTTGATGCGCGTTTGGCCCTGCGCCGTGCGAAAATCATCGTGCCGCCAATCAATGCCGGAATCGATGACGCCGACCAGGACGTTTCTGCCGCTGAGATTGAATTGTTGCCTTGCCGCTTTGCCGCGCGATTCCGTGGTACCGGTATCGTTGCTGAGCTTCATCAACTTGGAAGCTTCCAGATAAACCACGCTTGGCAAATTCGCGAGTGTTTCCAGGCGCTCGACCGGCGTTTCGACAACGGCAATATCACCGATCATGGCGAGCACGCGACCGCCGTTGGCGGTGATTTCATCACCGGCTCCTTTGGTTTTGACCAATAGGTTGATGCGTTCATCGGAAGCCGTCGTGTGCAATGCGCCGGTTTTTGCCAACAAGCCTTTTTGAAACAGCGGCTGCTGCACCAGCAGGCGCAAACGCGGATCGAGCTTCGCCGCTGTCGAAGAACTCAATTCACCCGCAAACAGCAAAGTTTGGGATAGAAAAAAAACAGCCGCGCTCAAGAACAATGCATTATCCTTTCGCATGCAACAAACTCCTTTTGAATTTTATGGAACAGGGTCCGGGGCGATTTTTTGCTCTTTGGCATATTCAAGGTACACAACAAAGTCAAGTTTTGCGGCTGGCAGCACGGCCGCGCGCGCGAGCGTCGCGGTTGCAATCGTGCCCAGCGTGGTCTGCACGTTCACGCCGGCGTTCGCAAGCTCGGCTTGCTGCTCCGGCGTCAACGGCGCTTTGAATTTTATCAAAACCTCAAGGGGCGTATCCGCCGCCGTTTGCTCCGGCCGCTGCAAGACCATGCGCAAGCGGGGATCGAGTTTTTGTACGGCGTTATCGGTTTCGTTTTTATGTTGCGGAGAACACATGAGCAAAGACAAACAAAGAGGTAAGATAAAATCGATGCGTTTCACGAT
>SZPB01000418.1 GCA_030263535.1 Cytophagia bacterium CHB2 | reverse complement strand
TGGAAACAACGCCCGGCGTCACGTACCACGGCAGCGGATGATCCTGCAAATAAGTACTGCCGATATAGTTTTTGCTTCCCAGATTCGCATATTGCAGCGTGTCGAACCAACTCGGCACAGGACTGAACCAGGCGCCGGCATCAACGCCCGCCCGCACTGTTCCGCCGAGATCTTTGTATTTCCTGTCGCCTGCCACGCCGGGCCCATAGCCTGCAACTTCTGCCACGGCAAACCGCATTTTCTCGCCCGCGGGGAGCAGGTAGGGATAAAAACCGTAGCCGCGCGAAACCGGCTGCCACCACGAGAGATTCGCTGAACTTTTTGTGCGCCCTTTCCAGTATGGCCAAAGTTCAGGCTCGAATTGATTGCGAAAACGCGTGGAATCGGTGACACCTGACCAAATGCCGGTCTTGCGTTGCACTGTCGGATCCATCCAGGTCACGGTTTTCGCTTCGGCAGGGAGGTTGCCATTTTCATAGCGGAGCAAAAAGGGCTGCTTTGCTTTGCCGTTCGCATCCCACATTCCCGCACTGTCGGCCGCCGTGAGAAAAACCTGCTGCGTCTGATCTCTGGGACTCAAATGCACATAGTCATAATGCAGCACCAGCAAGCCCACGGCCTGCGGCGAGTTCAAGCCGCCGCGATTGCCCGGCGTGGACCAGGTCTCGAAGAAATCCGGATCCGGAAGGCCGTCGCGTTCATGATTGTAACTCATCCAGCGTTTGAGATCGAAACGCGCGAAATGATCGCCCAATCCCGCCGGCGGCTGACCGCGAAATGCGCTCTCTGACCAGGCGCCGTGATTGCGTTGATAGCCGAACATCGAAGGGCCAAACGTGTTCGCAAAGGTGATGAACACATCAGAAATCGTTTCGGTCGTCACGTTTTCAAATTCATATTCATAGATGATGAAGCTGTCATAGCCGGGATAGCTCCAGGCGCGGCTGGTGCGCGTCACCCGGATGCCGACCGGCGTATCCCAACGTGAGATAATGATCTCTTCCGCTTCGTCGGGATTGAAGGCCGGATTCAATTCACCGCTTTCCAGCACGGGAAAATTCTCAATCTTTCTCAACTCGAGCGGCGTGCTGTACACGCCGACAACGGTAATGGGATCGCCGTTAGTGTTGGAAACAGCGCCGCAGAAGGCGTAGCTTCTGCCGCTAGCACGCGTGCCGGCAAGCCAAATTCCGCTACCGAAGGAATTATGCTGTCCCGGGTAATTTACCCGATCGAGCACGATACTGGAATTCGGCGGATATTCCATGGCCGGGCTGCCCGGCTGCACGGTACCGCCGGCATTGTAGGCTCTTCCCAACTCACCGGTGTTGTACACGGCTTGAGGCAGCAGGCCGCGGCGGTGCACGCGCCAGTCACGCTGTTGCGCATTGCTTTCGCCGAGCGCGACAGCCAGCAGCAGGATCATGAATCCGAGGTGTTTCATGTTTTCTTCTACCATATTTTGTAGCAGGATGATTGTTCGACAGAATGATTGACCTTATAGTTTGGTTGGCTGCGATTGAATTTGAGTCACCGCAGCGAGGCCAAATTCATGGCCTGAGAATTAGATCATTCTACCGTTCAATTATCCTGTCATGATATGTCCTTAGAATTCGAATACAATTCCAAAACTGAACGATCGCGGCTCATTGCTGTAAATCAAAAACGATTGATCGACGCTGAACGGCCCCTGCCTGCCTTTGTCCCACCAATAGCGAATGCCGTTCTCTTTATTATCGATGCCCCATTCTTCATAGTATTGTAGCGGAAGATTGGGGTTGGTGGCCGTGGGCCGCTCGAACAAATAATCGTAATTGAGGATTTTGTTGTTAAAGAGATTGAATACTTCCGCGTACAAATTCGCCGGTATACCGAAGAAATTGCGGATTGACTTTGTTATCCGTAGATCCGTGTTGTACTCCATCGGCGCGCGTTTCACGTTGATCAACCGGATGTCGGAGGGCGAGGTATAGGGCCTGCCGCTACGAATCAAAGAGTACACCGAGAAGTTCATATCTGCCAGCGGGTGAAAACCGGAGACTGACGGGCCCCAGTCATTTCGCGTCACGTAACCGGCAGTGATCACGACATTGTGAGTGCGGTCGAAGTCCAAAAGAATATCGCGGGTGGGCACGTTGGTCAGGTCAGTCGTCACGACCCCCAGCGTATCACGATTGAAAATGGGCGTGGCAGCCGTGGCGGTTGCGCTTTTGCCGGTGGCATAGCCGTATTGATAGTTGATCGAACCGGTGAGCGCGCCGCGCCGCTTGCTCAATGCGATGCGAAAGCCGCGGATGTCGGCGTAATCTAAATTGAAGTAGGAGCTGACTTGATAACCCGCCCGGTCGTCGATGAAATTCGATTGCTGAATGAGATTCTTGACATCTTTGTAGTAGCCGCTGAGGTCCAGCGTGAATCCTTCGCCCAGACCCTGCACCACGCCGATATCGTAGCTGTTCGTGGTTTCGGGCTCGAGTTTGGAATTGCCCAAAATGATGGGATCGTTCAAACGCTGGCCGAGGCGCTGCGAAACGATGTACTGGAACGACGGCCGTTGCATGAAAGAGCCGTAGTTGAGATGAAACACGGTATTGGTCGAAATCGGAAAGGAAAATCCCAATCGCGGCTGCAAGCGGCCGTAAACCGGCGGGCTTTTCCGCTGCGCGTTTTTGGGATTGTATCTTCCCAGCGAATCAGGATCGCCAAACGGCGTGTAGATGTCGGGATAGTAATCCACGCCGGAATACCACATATCGAGGCGCAATCCCACGTTTGCAATCAACCCCTCGAATTCCATCTTGTCCTGCACATAGGCCGCCGCTTCGAAAGGATGCGCGGTGTAGCGCTCGAGTTGCCGGCTCGACCGCACACTCAGAAAATTCGACACGTCAATGAGATAGGAGTTGATTTGGGCGCCGGCATTGAACAAGTGCGCGTGCGTCAATTGGCTGGTTAAGGCGCCGTCAAATGAGATGGTGCGCGTCTTCTCTTTCGTGAAAGTGTCGTATCCCGCTTGATAGTTGAGACGGTCCGGCGAATTGTTGTTCGGGTAGGAAATCGTGCCGACCACCCAATTGAAATCCACCGAGGGGGGAAGCACGTCGGGAACGGGAGTGGCGCCCACCCGATTGTTGGTGAAGAGAGAGTTGAGCTTCAATTCATAAAACGTGCTCGGGCTGAGGGCGTGGGTGAAACGCGCGCCAAGCTGGGTGTTGATTCGTTTCCGGTTGCGCACACCGGTGATGCGATCCCACAGCCAGCGTTGATAGCCGCTGACACTGTTGGCGCCGGGAAAAACATTATCATTCAATTGGGTGAAGCCGCCGCTCAAACGCAGCGTGGTCGCCGCGCCAAGGTCGGCAACCACATTGCCCATCGCCTGATACTCGGCATCGGGCTGTTCGGTGGGGAAAACCGGCATTTGCCGGTTGGAACGCAACGCCAGAAACATGCGCATGCGATTATTGATCGGCCCGCCGGTCGCCATTTCGAGAGAGTAATCGAGATCATTGCCATAGGTTCGCCCGAGGTCTCTGCGCGTTTGCTCCCAAAGCGCCTGAGCCACGGCCACTTGCACCAGCGTATCTCCCGCAAAACTACTGGTAAGCCCCGAGGCCATCGAACCGTAGTAGGGCTGCACTTGATCGGCGCTGGGGTCTCCGGTCAGCCACACCTGGCGATCACGCAGCAGCCGCATGTAATCGTTGGCATTCGGATCGAATACACTCGGACCGAAATGTTTCCTCCCCGGCGCGCGCAGCCGTGTTTCAAACCGCGAACGCCAGACTTGTGCATCGCCCTCTTTCATTGAGATATTCACCACGCCGGATTGCGCATTGCCATATTGCGCGCCGAAGCCGCTGGTGATCACTTCCACCTCCTCGACGCCGCTCATGATCGGCAAGAACGCCGACGAACGATCGAGCGGATTGACGATGCCCATGCCTTGCAGCAGATAGTACTCCTCGCCCACACGCCCGCCGCGAAAGTGGCCGTCACTCACATCCGCGGCCAGACTGATGACGTCGCTGATGTCGCGGATGCCCGGCAGCGTTTGCACGTCGTCGAAGCGCACGATGGCGCTGGTGGCAGTTTTGTCCAGCTCAACATCGGGCCGGATGGCCTGCACGATCACTTCTTCGCCTTCCAGCACTTCTTCGCTGAGTTTGAAATCGATGGTGGTGGTGCGGCCGGCATTCACGATCACTTGCACGAACACGGTCGCCTCATAGCCAATCATGTTGGCGCGCAGCTCGTATTTGCCGGGCGGAACATTGAGAATAAAGTATTCGCCGTTGGCATCTGCCGCCGCTCCCATGCGCGTGCCGGTGATGAGAACATTTGCGCCGGGCAGGGGATTTCCACTTGCCGCTTCTGTAATCGTGCCGGCTATTTTACCGACATTTTGCGCAACGGCCGCATTCAGCCACAGAAATGTAGCCAGCACGGAAAGCTTAAGAAATAGCGGCAGGCGAGAGCGCCTATTTGGAGGTGGACTCCCATGATCTGCGACACAACACCATAACCTTGTGTTTAACATTCTATCTCCCGTTGCCTAGACTACCGCTGCACATACGTCATCCGCACATCTTCGCTCTGGCTGTTTGACAATCTAAAAAATGCAGCCAAAACTGATTGAGGATTGCAGATTTCAATGACCAGACCCCAACCGTTTTTGAGCAATCGCGCTCATGATCATTCAGCCGTTCGATTTATGAACCTGGTTAACAAGACAATAAGACATTTCAATAATGGCAAGACGAAACTTTTGACTGGCAAAATAGACTTGTGATCGGCAAAATTGCTGAGATTTCATGATATGGAATAGTGTAAGCCTGTTTGCCTGATCATCATTGGTTTCATGCAGGCTAATTCACACGCAAAACAACCACGGACTTGGCGGGCACGACGATTTTGAGAAGATTATCCTTCAGCGTGGCTCGGGTGAAATCGGCGATCTTCACGTTCTCGGGTTGTGTGAATGTGTTGTGTGAATTCAATTTTGGCGCGGTCAGCATCTTGCCGTT
>SZPB01000417.1 GCA_030263535.1 Cytophagia bacterium CHB2 | reverse complement strand
CGGCGGAGAGGGTACCGGCTTGCCGGGAAGTTCCTGGGGTTCGGGCGGCACCGGTTGGGGCACAGGCCCCGGAAGTGGCGTTGGGTTGAGCCGCATGGTGCTCAGTCCGCCGCGCCCCATTGTCGAAAGCTTTCCGGAGTATCCCCCGGCCGCGCGCAAAGCCAGGGCGCAAGGCGTGGTCGAGTTGCGCGTCAAGGTGGATGAAACCGGCAAAGTGGTGCAGGTTATCGTGCTCAACAATGCCACGCAAAATGAGGCTTGTGCGCAGGCGGCCATCAATGCCGCATTTCGCAGCCGCTACCGCCCAGCGCAAACCGCCGCCGGCCCGGATACCGCCTGGATCGTGCGGCCTTATCGGTTTTCGCTCAATAAATAAAGCTGTTTGATCGCGAATAAGAAATTTGACGTTTCACCTGCGGTCTCATTTGTTTGTCCAACACCCCATTAATTAACTCGAGGGAGGAAAAGCGTGAGTCACAAAGAGCATTGGGGATCGCGCGTCGGGCTTGTGCTGGCGATGGCGGGAAATGCCGTTGGTCTCGGCAATTTCCTGCGCTTTCCAGCGCGCGCCGTGGCTAACGGCGGCGGCGCATTCATCATCCCCTATTTGGTTTCGTTCCTGCTGTTGGGCATCCCGTTGCTGTGGGTTGAATGGGCCATCGGGCGGCACGGCGGCAAATACGGGCATCATAGCGCGCCCGGCATGATGGATGCGCTCGGCGGCGGCAAATGGTGGAAGTATGTTGGCGTGTTCGGCATTTTCACCAATTTGCTGGTCGCGGCTTATTATTGCTACCTCGAGTCGTGGACGCTGGGTTACGTCTGGTATTCGATTACCGGCGCATTTTCCGGGATGCAACCGGAGCAAGTCTCAGCTTTCTTCAATGATTATGTCGGCACCACCGGCAATCCGGTCTTCAATTTTTCCGGTCCGGCGGTACTTTTTTTTGTCATCACATTAACTTTGAACATTTGGATTCTCTCGCGCGGCTTGAGCAAAGGCGTGGAAATCGCGGCCAAGATCGGCATGCCGCTGCTGCTGCTCTTTGGCGCGTTTCTGGCGATTCGTGCGCTCACGCTCGATGCCGGCGAGCACGGCGCGGTGAATGATGCCACGGTCGGCCTCAACTATTTGTGGACGCCGCAATACGAATCGATTTGGAATCCCAAAGTCTGGATTGAAGCCGCCGGCCAGATCTTTTTCACGCTCTCGGTCGGCATGGGGTCGATTCATTGCTATGCCGCGTATGTGCGCGAAAAGGAAGACATCGCGCTCAACGCCGCCTCTGCCGGCTGGATGAATGAATTCGTCGAAGTGTTGCTCGGCGGCTCGATCGTGATTCCGATCGCCGTGGCCTACTTCAGCCTGGAATGGATTCAAACGCCCGGCAATGTCGGCTTGACCATGGCATTTCGAACCATGCCCAATCTCTTTCAGAATTGGGGGCCGTTCTTTGCCGCGCTCTCAGGCCTGGCTTGGTTCGGCTTGCTGTTTTTTGCCGGCATCACCAGCTCGTTGGCCATGGGCCAGCCAGTGATCGCTTTCATGCAGGATGAATACAAGATGACGCGCCAGAAATCCGCTTTTGTGTTTGGCGTTATCACGTTTTTGCTGGCGCTGCCCACGATTTTCTTTTTTGGTTATGGCGCGTTCGGCGAGTATGACGACTGGGTCGGCAGTTATTCCCTCGTCATTTTTGCGATGTTCGAGATCATCGCGTTTGCCTGGGTCTTTGGCATCGACAAAGGCTGGGCGGAGCTGAATCGCGGCGCTGACATCAAGATTCCGTTGTTCTTCAAATTCGTGATCAAATACATCACCCCGGCCTTCATCACGCTGGTGTTTGTCGGCTCGCTGGTCAGCCCGGCAGGCGGCGATTGGGCCGGCGCTTTTGGCAAACTCTTCAGCGGAGAAGGCTGGCCGCTCGATGCCGGCAGCCTGCTCGGTAAACTGTTGCATGTCGGCTTCGAAGACACCAGTTGGTTCAAAGACGGCAAGCCCACGCAAGTTTTCATCGTCGATATGACGCGCACGCTGTTGCTCGTGGTTTTCGCCGGCATCGCGTTGGCCGTGCGCAACGCCTGGCAACGCCGCGCGCAACGTTCATAAGGAGTTTATATGTCAACTGCCGGTTTGATTACCATGCTGACCGCCTGGACGATCATCGGATTCATCACCATTCGGTTTTTTATCAAGGTGCTGAAAACGCCGCAAAAAATGGATTAGACGGCTCCAATAGAATGTGTTGAGGACGCGGTTACACTTGCTGCCGCATAATCTTCTTGGCGTTCTTGCCGGGGATTATTATATTTCCGGCAACCCAAGGGCATTTCTCCGGGCCATTTTCAGTTAGGGTCCGTTAAAAAATAAAATTTGCACCTTTGTAGTCCCGCCCCCTTGTGGGGCGCTGTCGGAATATGGAGTTTATCGGCTTCGACAGCAGCCCACAAGGGGCTGGGACTACAAAAATCGTAAAGTTTATTTACGAGCCCTTAATCTATGAGGTCAAACGATGTCGACAATGGTGACCGTTCATTTTCCCAAAACGGTTTATCAACGCTTGCAACAACAAGCAAAGGTTTTAAAAAAGCCGGTGGATGATATTGTCGTGCAAACCGTGCAGCGTGGATTGCCGCTCTGGCTCGACATCATCCCGCCGGATTTCGAAAGAGATTTAGCGCAACTTGACAAGCTCAGTGCTGCGCAGTTACGAAAAATCGCCGGCCATAAATTGGCCGGCATCAAACAACGCAAATTAGACGAGCTTTTGCAGAAAAATAGCGACGGTACTTTGACCTCGAAAGAAGCCGTGAGATTGGATGCGATACATCTCGAAGCCAATCTTTTGATGCTAAAAAAAGCCAAAGCGCTGGCACTGCTCAAGGATAAAGGCCACAAGCCGCCGCCGTCCAAGAGAAGGGGATAAAAAATAAGCTCGCTCAAAATCGGGAAAAATTTGCGTGCGCGTATCGCAAAGCGCTCGAAATATCGTTGTTGCTATTGCCATGGCCGCGAAGCGCTGATGGGCGTTCGCCTGCAAATCGATCATATCATTCCACGGATTGCGGGTGGGGTAAGCCGGGATGAAAATTTATGCCTCGCCTGTTCTTCCTGCAATCGCGCCAAAAGCACTCAGACGCATACCCGAGATCCTCTGTCCAGGCTGATCGTGCCTCTTTATAATCCAAATGCTCAAAAATGGTTTGACCATTTCCGTTGGACACAAGACGGCACAAGAGTTGTCGGGCTTGCCTTGCGGCCGGGCTACCGCTTTGGCGTTGCATCTCAATAATCCTTATGCAATACGCGCTCGCGAATT
Organism: Cytophagia bacterium CHB2; assembly: GCA_030263535.1. Taxonomy (NCBI): domain Bacteria; kingdom Pseudomonadati; phylum Bacteroidota; class Cytophagia; species Cytophagia bacterium CHB2. The sequence continues at coordinate 1,767 of SZPB01000417.1, read as the reverse complement.
TTGGGTCAAACTAAACGAACACCCGCCGGCTGCATAAAAACACTCACTTTCCGAAGCTTACCCCAAATTCGTTCTTCACCGAGAGCAAGCCCCATGTCCTACATTTTCCTCTTTGCCACCGGTTTTCTCATTTCCCGTTTGAGCGTGCGCTATCGCCTGGTGGAATTGTTTTTCGCGCGGATTTTCCAGATTCGCAGCGACTCGTTTAAGCAATTTTTACTGTACGTGCTGCTGGCCTCCGCGTTTGTGTCGATGTTTACGCCGAATTTTATCGCGGCGCTGACTCTGCTGCCGGTGCTCAACACGCTGGCCAAAAGTTTTACGCAACATCACGAACCGAAAGTCGCGCGCCGCTTAACCACCATGATGGTCTGCACCGTGATGTACGGTTGCAACATCGGCGGCATGGGCTCGCTTGTCGGCAGCCCGGCCAACGCCCTCATGCTCGGCGCGCTGGAATTATTTAAAGTCGAAAACCGCGAAAAAATAAATTTTCTTTCCTGGTTTGGCTGGAGCCTGCCCCTGGTTCTGATCATGGCCGGCATTGCCTGGGCTCTGGTCGTTTATCTTTTTGTGCCGAAACGGCAACGCGAGGAGGGCATCGATATTCCCGAGTTTCACACCAGCCGGGAACAGCCTGAGCGTGTGCGTCGGGCCTGGCGCGCCATCGGGATTTGGTTTGGATTTTGGGCCTTGCATTCGATTTTGCAGATCGCCGCGCCCGTGGGCGGTTGGAGCATTACTCTTTTCAATTTTGAAATCGGCTGGAATCTGTGGGACAAGCTCGCCGCGCTGTTCGGCCTTTGCTACGCGGCTTTGCTCTTTGCGCCAATTTTTCGCGCGCCCAACCAGCAGCGGCAACCGTTGTTGCGCTTTTCAGATTGCTTTAATGAATTGCCGGTCCGCGCTTTTGTGTTCGTGGCGATCATCCTTGCCATCAGCGGGTTGCTGATTTACCTCGACGTGCCGGAATGGTTGGGCAGCCATCTGGTGCAACTGATTCCGCAGGGCCTGCCGCCGTTTGCGTTCTATTTTTCGTTATGTCTAATCACCACCATGTCCACCGAAGCGCTGAGCAACACGGCCGTAGCCGTGGTTCTCTTCCCGCTCATCCACGGCCTGGCGCTCAGCCTGGACTTAAACCCGTTGGTCGCGATGATGGCAATCGGATTGGCCTCCACCAATGCTTTCATGCTGCCGCTCGGCACACCGGTGAATGCGCTGCTCTACGGCGGTGTGAAGAACCTCTCGCTTGCTACCATGGCAACCTCCGGTTTTATGTTGAATGTGATCAGTGCGCTGTGGATGGCGGGCTTTCTGGAGTATGTGATTCCGTGGTATTACGGCTTGCAGGACAGCTTTTCGACGATTATGTTTGCGGGCGCGGAGGCGTTTTTAAAAATTGGCGGCGTGTTTTAAAGTAAAGCGTAACGATTCAGATTACCGCCCGGGCGCTTTTCTTTCTCTTTTTGATGGTGCGAGAGCTGGTTGCCGGAGGGTTGTTATTTTCTTCTTTTCGGAGGGTGTATGCCCGATTCCACTTCCGTTTCCTCATTTCTGTCTGACCCCGTCGAATTGGTGAAATTCATCGGCGGCATTGTCGGCATTATCGGCACTTTGACGGCAATCGTCGTCGTCTTTTTTACCAAATTCCTGCCCTGGTGGCGTACGCGCCGCGATCGCCGCTCGCTAGAAAAACGCTTCGGCGCGGAGCTTTATCTCAAAGCCGTGATCGAGCGCTCGACGTAATATTACATCGACCCGTTC
>SZPB01000416.1 GCA_030263535.1 Cytophagia bacterium CHB2 | reverse complement strand
GACTCGCCGGCGACAAAGGTGTTGCGGGGTCAGTCATAGGTAAACGATTGCGAATTCCGGCTGTCGCGGTTCAGCTTGCATGCGCGCTTTGGGCAATATTTTTTGCCGTTATCAAATCTTGCGAGTTGCGCCTGTTTCAAAATCCTGCACATAAAGCGGGGCCAATGCTTCTGCCGTCGTTGTTTCACCGCGCGCCAATTTAATTTGCCCGAGGCGCGCAATGACACCGCCGCTTAAACGCGCGCTGCCCTCCGGCACAACGAAACAATGTTGCAGGGATTGCAACGTACCTTCGGCGCGCAACATCACAACGCCATCTCCGCAAATGACGGCAGGCTCGTGCAGCCACGCGGGTACGCTTGCAATTTCCTTCACCTGCTCCGGTGTGACCTGAACCGGAAACTCATTGCCGCATCGAAATTTTGCAGAATAGACTTCGCCTTTGCGTGAGCGAATGAGAGGCACAATCATTTCATCTTTCCCGCGTGTGAACGCTTGCGCCGCGTACGCTTGCGCCACCAGCGTGCCGATGGCGATCAACGGCTTGTTTTGCGCAAAGGCCAGGCCCTTGGCCACGGCCATGCCGATGCGCAGGCCGGTGAAAGAGCCGGGACCCGCCGAAACGGCAATCGCCTCGATTTCATTGAGCGGCGTCTTGATTTGTTCCGTCAGATAGGCGATGCCATCGCGCAACACGCGATCGTGAATATTTTTGACGCCGAACCAGGTTTCCGCGAGGAGGCGTTCTTCATTTGCAATGCCAACACTGCAAATTGTGGTTGCGGTTTCGATTCCCAAAACGATCATGCTTCGGAAGAGCCTTCCTCAAATTAGAAATAAGCGGAGTTTGCCTTCTTGAAAAACCAGTAGGCAGCCTTGATTGGTTGAGACTTTGAGGCGTGCAGCTCGCGAACGTATTTTGCCTCAAGTGTTCGAAAAGAAAACCTCGCGCGCGATAGTGATTTCCCGTGTTTCCGGTTCGCCCACAAAATCGGGCATGTTGAAGCGCACCACCAGCGGATGATTCGGCAGCAGTGGCCCGGCGAGTTCCGGCCATTCAATCAAAGATATGCCGTCGCCTTCCCAATATTCTTCCACGCCCAGCGCTGCAATTTCTGCCGTTGAGTTCAAACGATAAAAATCGAAATGATAAATCGGGCAAACGTCGCCGTGATAAATGTGCATAAGCGTAAATGTTGGGCTGGTGATTTTTTCATGTACACCGAGCGCGGCACAAAAGCCCTGCACGAACGTGGTTTTGCCGCTGCCCAGGTTGCCGATGAGCGTAAGGACTTCACCTTTTTTATTGTTACTGATAATAAGCTGCGCCAACTGTGCGGCAAGATCACGGGTTATTGCCGGAGAAGATGAACGGAACTGCAGCACGTGACCGCCTGCCAAAGCGCGTTGCAATTCCAAATCGGGGATTTCGCTAACATTCATGAAGTCACTTCTCAAAATAACATGAGAATGCCGGCATCAGATGAACTCACTAAACGCTCAATCGCACTATGATTTTGTCGCAGAATGTTTTCGATTAATTGGGTCGAACAATTGCCCTTTCGTAGCCAAATAATCTTTGGCGGGAAACCCAGAAGTGATCCGAGTTCACTAAAATCGGCATCATTAGAAACGATGACGTATTCGTTTTTCTTCGCATATTCCCACACCAGGCTGTCAATTTCTTTGCCAAGTCCAACGACTTCGACGGGTGCGGAGCTGGGAAACAGATCGGCGAGATTAGCAACCAAACGAGGAGATAAGTTTTGATCAAAAAGCAATTTCATGGCAATACGGCAACCAATTGGCGCTCACGATCTGCGGCATAACTAAGGCATGCCAAAATATCTTCTTGGGTGAGATAAGGGAAATCCCGTAAAATTTCCTCGTGTGTCATGCCAGAAGCTAGATATTCCAGCACATCGTAAACCGTCATTCGCATACCACGAATACAGGGCTTGCCGCCTCGTTTGCCTGGTTCGATAGTGATGATATCTTGGTATCTCATGGTATTTCTCGCGGTTATAGTTTTATATGTCACTGCATACGTTCGCGATGATGTGGTCCAATCAATCCCCGCGACGCAATATTCTCGTGTAAGCGTTTTTCTTTGCTTCCAAGTCTTAACCCGGGCGAACCTGAACCAGAATTTTGGGACACAGATCAAAACAGATTAATGTTGATTCCACCTGTGTTGATCTGTTGCATCTGCAACCAAAGAGTTTACTCTAAAAGCAAGGGCTATCACTTTCTCTAGACTAAATTTCCAAAACTTGATTATGTCCGCCCGCCGATCGGTTCCAGCCTCACGATCGGCAAAATCATTTCTTCCAGCGATACGCCGCCGTGCTGCAGGCTGTCACGATAATAATTGAGATAATGATGATAGTTTGTCGGATAAACAAAATAATAATCTTCTTTCGCAAAAAGAAAATTTGTGGTGACATTCAAACTTGGCAGTTGATACGTCTCCGGCTTTTGCACGATGATGGCCTGCTTGGGGTCGGCCTTCAGGCTGCGGCCAAATTTGTAACGCAGATTGGTGGAGGTCTCGCGATCGCCGATGACTTTCGCGCCGCGCATGCCGCGGATGCTGCCGTGATCCGAAGTCACGATCACGGTATTGCCGCGTTGCGACAGCTCGCGCAAGATGCGATACAGCGGCGAATGTTCAAACCACGATTTGGTGAGCGAGCGATACGCCGCTTCGTCCGGCGTAATCTCGCGCAACACTTCAGAATCGCTGCGGCTGTGAGCGAGAATGTCAACGAAGTTGATCACGAGCGCGAGCAAGGGCAATTCGGCATATGAGCCGATCTGCTTTTCCACGGCTTTTGCTTCGTTTTGATCGAGGACTTTAATGTATTTCACCGGCGGCCTTAAATGCACTTTCAGGCGTTGGAGCTGGGCTTCGAGAAAGGCATGTTCGTGGCGATTGAGGCTGCTGTCATCGTCCTTGTCGAATGCCCATAAATCCGGATGCTCGCGCTGGATGTCGCGCGGAAACAGGCCGGCAAAAATGGCGTTGCGCGCATAGGGCGTGGCGGTCGGCAGAATCGCAAAATAATGCTCGCGGTTCACCGTAAACAGTTCGCGAATGAGCGGCTCGATGGTGAGCCATTGATCGAGACGAAGATTGTCCATCACGAGAAATGCGACGCGTTTGCCTTCTTGCAACGGCGGAATGACATAGTCCTTGACCACGTCAATTGAAAGCGGCGGCCGTTCTTGCCCCGCGGCCCAGCCCGGATAATTCTTCTCAATGAATTTGGCAAACTCGGCGTTGCACTCCCGCTTTTGATCCGCCAGCGTCTGGCGCAGGCCAAGATCGGCATGACGATCCAGCTCGACTTCCCACTCCGAAAGCAACAGATAGATCTCGATCCAGTCTTTCCAGGTCAACGGTTCCAGCAAGCGGCGTGAAATGGCATTGAACTCGGCAATGTATTCGCGTGAAACGCGCGCGCCCGTGATTTTGCGGCTGTCGAGAATTTTTTTGCAGGTGGATAAAATCTGGCTGGGATTCACGGGCTTGGTGAGATAATCCGCGATGCGGCTGCCGATGGCCTCTTCCATCAACCGTTCTTCTTCATTCTTCGTCACCATTACCACCGGCAGCGCTGGATTGATTTCCTTGATCTCCGCCAGCGCCGACAGGCCGTCTTTACCGGGCATCATTTCATCCAACAGAACCAAATCGAATGAGCTGTCGCGAATCAATTGCACCGCATCATCGGCGTTGGTAACAGGATGAACCGCATAACCCTTGCTCTCCAAAAATAGAACATGCGGCCGCAACAATTCGATTTCATCATCAACCCAGAGAATTTTACTGCGCGCCTCGCTCATGATCGTCCTTAAGAAATCGTGTCGCCGAGGGGTGCCCCGCAATTTTGCTCGATACCGATCGGCCATTTGACTCAAAATAAGCACCAGCCGTACTCGCAACGATGCAGAGTACATGCCAGCAGGATTTAATTTGCGTGAGAAAAGTAGGGAAGTTCCTGAAGATAGTCAATGATGAAGTTGCAGAAGCTGCGCGTTTACATTGAAAATATTGATGTGATCGCGAAATTCTCAAACACGAGGCAAACACTGCCGCACAAGACATGAAAACTGCGCGGCGTATTCCGGCCGTTGCCGTCCCGGCAGAGTGACGCCACTTCGGCAATGTTATAACCGCGCTTGAAATTTCTCCGGCGGTTGATTATCTTAAAGCGTGCAATTCAATCCCGCTCACTTCAATCTAATGCCTGAAAAGTTCCAAAAAATTCTGGTGATCAAGCTGCGCGCCATCGGCGATGTGATTTTGGCGACGCCGGTGCTGGACAATCTTGCTGCGGCATTTCCGCACGCTGCCATCGATTTTCTCACCGAGCCGGCCAGCGCGCCGATTGTGCAACACCATCCCGCCCTGCACGACGTGATCGTTTTAGATCGCCGCGGCTGGGCGCAATTGCCGCATTTTGCCCGCTTGCGTGCAAGTTTTGCGTTTATGCAGAAATTGCGCGATAAAAAATATGATATTGTGTTCGATCTTTTTGGCAATCCCCGCAGCGCGTTGTTGACCTATTTTTCTCATGCGCCTGTGCGGGTGGGATACAAATTCCGCGTGCGCCGGCTCGCCTATAATCATCTCGTTGTTCCGCGCGGCGATCGCGTTCACGAAGTCGAATTCAATCTTGACGCGCTGCGGGCTTTGGATATTCCCATCCGCACCCAAAATTTGCGTGTTGAAATTGCCGGAGATGCGCAGACAGAGGTCGCAAAGTGGTGGCGGGAACAAAAGCTCGAGGAGGCGAAACCTGTTATTGGATTGAACGCCTCCGGCGGATGGTATACAAAACGCTGGCCGCTCGCGTCTTTTGCGCAACTGGGCGATCGCCTGGCGCGTGACTGCGGCGCGACGATTATTTTATTGTGGGGCAGCTGGGATGAACAGCGCGATGCGAATGAGATTGCGCGGCAGATGCAAGCACCGGCGCGGCTTGCGCCGCCGACGGATCTGGCGCAAGCCGGCGCATTGCTTGCGCGTTTGCATCTGCTGGTTTCAAACGATTCCGGCCCCATGCATTTGGCCGCCGCTATGAAAACACGAGTCGTGGGCGTCTAT
>SZPB01000415.1 GCA_030263535.1 Cytophagia bacterium CHB2 | reverse complement strand
ACTGAACCACTCCGCTTGCGTTGATCCGCTGCGCGTAGATGTCAATGTTCGTTCCGCTTCGACTGTCCTCCCACGTAATAATCGCGCCCCCCGAACCGTCGCTGACAATGCTGGGAGAATCTTGACCGCCGCTTTCAGTAGAGACCGCGACGCCGTTTGCCATCCACTGAACCACTCCGCTTGCGTTGATCCGCTGCGCGTAGATGGTGGCAGGGTTCGCCGTTCCGTTCCGATAGTCGACCCACGTAATAATCGCACCCTCTGAACCGTCGCTGACAATGCGGGGATACCATTGTTCGCCGATTGCAGTCGAGATCGCTACACCGTTTGCCGTCCATTGAACCATTCCGCCTGCGTTGATCCGCTGCGCGTAGATGTCCCAGTCCGTGCCGCTCCGACGGTCCTGCCACGTAATAATCGCGCCACCTGAACCGTCGCTGACAATGGTGGGATAATATTGAGAACCGCTTGCAGTAGAGATCGGCGCGCCGTTTGCCGTCCACTGAACCACTCCGCTTGCGTCGATCCGCTGCGCGTAAATATCAGAGTTCGTTCCGGCTCGCCAGTCCTCCCATGTAATAATCGCTCCCCCTGAACCGTCGCTGACAATGAGGGGAAACTTTTGTTCGCTGCTTGCAGTCGAGATCGCCACGCCGTTTGCCGTCCACTGAACCACTCCGCTTGCGTTGATTCGCTGCGCGTAGATGTCAGTGCCCGTTCCGCTTCGCTGGTCCCCCCACGTAATAATCGCGCCCCCCGAACCGTCGCTGACAATAGTGGGAGAAACTTGACCGCCGCTTGCAGTAGAGATCGCGACGCCGTTTGCCGTCCACTGAACCACTCCGCTTGCATTGATCCGCTGCGCGGAGATGTCAGTACTCGTTCCGCTTCGAAAGTCCTGCCACGTAATAATCGCGCCCCCTGAACCGTCGCTGGCAATGGTGGGAGAAGCTTGACCGCCGCTTGCGGTCGAGACAGCTACGCCGTTGGTTACCCACTGAGCAAGGGAAGAATTGACAAGGGATGAAAGAACAAAGCAGGTCCCAATCAAGAGGAGCCTGAACAAAACGAGGAAGGTACTCATAAGACCTCTTCAAACAACCGTTTCTATTGATTATCTATGTCACCGAATGCACCAAAGTACAATCAGGGAGTCGCCGCCACAATTACGCAAATGCGTGTATTGGAGGGGAAAGTGAAAATCTACCACCAAGACTCCAAGACACCAACGAGGAATATCAGTCCCTCAATTTCCTTTGTGACTTGGTGTCTTTGTGGTTTTCCTTTACGAGAGGTTTTCTACAGCAGGTTTTCCTTGAGGGCTTTTGCAACCGCGCCGCTGCGGGAATGCACTTGCAGTTTCGTGTAAATCCCCCGCATGTGCATATCAATGGTGTGAAAGCTGAGGAAGAGTTTGTCGGCGATCTGTTTCTTGGCGAGGCCGTCCACAAGGCATTGCAGGATCTCGCGTTCGCGGGGTGTAAGGCCGTAGTTCGCTTTCGGCGCTGCAAGCCGAGAGAACATGTCCACAACTTTCGCGGCAATTTGCGCGTTCATCGGCGCGCCGCCGTTGAGGACATCCTGCAGCGACTCGATGATCCTTTCTGTTGACTCGCTCTTAAGAAGGTAGCCAGAAGCGCCTGCACAAATCGCCCTAAAGATCATGTCGTTTTCATCAAACACCGTCAGCATAACGACACGCGTCTCGGGTGAAATCGCTTTCACCTTTTGCACCCCTTCGATGCCGCTCATTCCCGGCAAGCCAATATCCATCAGGATAATGTCGGGAAATGCGGACCGATGCAACTCCTCCAGCGCGGCGTGCAAATCACGCGGCACTGTTGCCGGCAATTCATAGGCATTGCCGGTGATTGGCGTTTTGGGCGACAGCTTCTCCTGCAAGCCCAGCCAGCCAATGGCCAGGGCGGCGGCAATGACGAGATAGGGATTGCCGTCCGCGCCGGGAATGCGATTTTCGAGACGGCTGGCGCTGCCCTCGGCGGCAGGCACACGCAAGGACACCGAGCGATTATCGCGCCCCCAGGAATCATTGATGGGCGCATAGCTGCCCGGGCGCAGGCGTTTGTAGCTGTTGACATGCGGCGCAAAAAATGCCATGGCCGGTTTGAGATAGTGCTGGCAGCCGCCGATAAAGTGTTGCAACGGCAGCGGCAATTCATTTGCCGGCAGCGCTCCCGCAAAAACATTCATCATCTCCCGCCACAAGCTGATATGCAAATGAAAACTCGATCCGGCAGAATCGGCGAACGGTTTGGCCATGAAGGTGGCGTGATAACCCATCTGCGCCGCGGTTTCCTTCACCATGTTGCGAAAAAGAAAGGTGTGATCGGCCATTTGCAACGCATCGGCGTAGCGCAAATTGATTTCGAACTGGCCGGGCGCGTATTCCGAGAGCGTGGCTTCCACGGCAAGGCCCATGGCCGCGGCATTCGTTTCGAATTGTTCCAAAACTTTTTCGACGGAGACGAGATGCAAAATGCTGTAGGCTTGAGTACCGCTCGTGGTGGGCAGGCGCGTATCGCCGTGCAACAAATAAAATTCCAATTCGGAAGCGACTTTGGCGGTGTAGCCCGCGTGCGCAAGTTGGGCGAGAATCTTTTTGAGAATGAAGCGGGGATCAGCGAAAAATGGTTTGTGACCGGCGACAACCGCATCAACGATCACTTGCGCAGTGTTTTCTTTCCATGGCACCAGCGTGAGAGTATCGAGATCCGCCATGGCGTGATAATCGGGATCACCGTGTTCCCACAACAACCCGGTTTCGGCGATGGTTTCGCCTTCGATATCCATCGCAAAAATGGATTGTGCAAAGCCAATACCGCTTTCAATGGATTTAAGAAAAATCTCCGCCGAAACATTTTTGCCGCGCATCAAGCCGTTTTGATCGGAAAAAACCAATCTGATTTTTTTGATGCCATGTTTGCGAATGAAATCATCAGCCTTGCGCCTGTTTTCGTTCATGTCTATTCCGCTTCAGTCACAGCATTTTTTGAACACGTTGGGTTTTCCGGTCAAATCTGAAGTGGCCGGGCTTGCTCTCAAAAAAATGCAGATTCAACCCTGCTTGTGCGCGACGACCGCCGCGATGAAATTTTTGAAAATACTCAAGGAGAAATCATCAGCTTGCCATAAGCGCTCAGGATGCCATTGCACGCCGACCACGTGATGCTGCGCGAGATCTTCGCTTTGGAACGCTTCAATCACGCCATCTTCCGCCCAGGCAACAGGCGCCAAACCTTTCCCCAATTTTTTAACAGCTTGATGATGCAAACTGTTGACCTGCGCCGTTTTTTCCACGGCGGCATGATTCAAAACCGTTTGCGGCGCGAGACGAACCTCGTGCGCAAAAGCCTCCGGCGGCTCTTCAATGGAATGCTTGATTTCGGAAGGCTGCTGGCTGGGCAAATCTTGAATCAGCGTGCCGCCGCGATAGACGTTGAGTGTTTGAAAGCCGCGACAGATACCCAACACCGGCACATGCTCCGCATGCGCGCGCTCGAGCAGCATCCAATCGAAACGATCGCGCGTTTCATTCACCGGGCCGAGTTTGGCATGCGGCGCTTCGCCGTAGCGTTTCGGATCGAGATCCGTTTGGCAACCGGACAAAATAAGGCCGTCAAGCAACGGCCAGATGTGATCGACATAATCCTGCTCTGCAATCAACGGCAGCATGACAGGAATGCCGCCGGCGGCGTAAATCGCTTCAGTGTATTTGTAGGACAGCCGGTAATAAAACTGTTCCGGCAGCTTTTGCATCTGAATACCAATCACCGGCTTGGACATATTGTGCACTCGTTCCCTGGGATTCACTGGGGCTGTTGCTTGTCACTTACTCTTTTTACTCTTTGCGAATGATTAAACTTGCTTCAACTCAACTATGATCTTCTCGGCAACGTCCACGACGGCATAGCAGCCGTTGCGCACCGGGCCGCAGTTGACGATTACCGTGCCGTTGATTTCATCAACGCCGCGCGCTTCGTGAATGTGACCGCAAATGATCAAAGCCGGCTTGACATCATCCATCCACTTGCGCACTGCAGTGCTGCCCAAATGTTTGCCGGAAGCGTTGCGGTCAACTTGTGTTTGATGCGGCGGCGGATGCGTGAGCATAATGAAGCGCGGCAAGTCCTGCGCTTGTGCATGACCCTCTGCCAAAAAGCCGTGCAACTCTTCTTCGGTAAATTCATACATGTCTCCGCGCCAGGGCGGCATGGCCGAAAGGCCGAAGAATCCGAAGCCATTGAAAGCGTGGCCGCGCCGGTGCAGTGAAACGCCGCGGCGCAGCAACATCTCGTCGATCTCCGGACTGTCGCAATTGCCGGCGACGGCAAACACCTGCGGGCAATACAACAACGCGGTATCCAACAGTCGCTCAGCTTCTTGCGGCGGGCCAAAGTTGGTGAAATCACCGCCGATCAACAGCGCGTCCGGCTCCGGCTCACGTCGCAAAATCTTTTCGAACGGCGCGCTTGCGCCATGAATATCCGAGAGGCATAAAAGTCGCATATGATCTCTTTATTTTTGAGATGAACTAGTTTTTGGCGGGCGCAATATAGTGAGAATTGGCAGGTGAGTCAATTGCAAATTCCAGCAACAGGGCATTTCTCTTGACATTCGGGCATGCGTTTGATACATTCGCGCGTTGCTTTTAAAAATCGTTCAACAAGTTTCAATCATGCAAAAACTGCGCTCTGCGCCTGTCGAAAAGCGCCCAGCGCAACAATCGGGCTTCGACAAGCTCAGCCCGCGCTAAAACCCAGTTTTTGTCACTCAGCCTGTTTGTGCTTCATTCTTATCGCTTGCCTATGCCATCCGACACTCTTCGTCTCAACAAAATGATTTTTCATGCTTATCACGGTTACTGGGAAGAAGAGCGCCAAGTGGGGCAGCGTTTTGAAGTCGATGTCGAGTTGCATATCGATGTGGCACAAGCGGCGGGCAGCGACAACATTCGCGATACGGTCGATCTTTATAAAGTTTATCAAACCGTCGAACGCGTGGTGACGAAAAACACCTTCAAACTGGTCGAGACACTCACGCACGCCATCGCCGACACGTTATTGCAGGAATTCCACCTGCCGCAGGTGCGCGTGCGCGTGCGCAAGCCCAACTCGCCGGT
>SZPB01000414.1 GCA_030263535.1 Cytophagia bacterium CHB2 | reverse complement strand
CAATCCATCAAAACAAGGATTGAAACCCGCGTGACTATCCCTGGCGCTCGCTCGCTGCCAGGGTTGAAGTCCCCAATCCATCAAAACAAGGATTGAAACCTTTCATTTCCTCAAGCAGCATCTCCTTGACGCGGTGTTGAAGTCCCCAATCCATCAAAACAAGGATTGAAACTCCTGATCGCGAATTGTCGGCGTGAAATACTGTTGAGTTGAAGTCCCCAATCCATCAAAACAAGGATTGAAACGAAATGTTATCAATTCAGCAGAAGCGCCAAGCTCACGGTTGAAGTCCCCAATCCATCAAAACAAGGATTGAAACGGCAAAAAGCATTGCAGGTCTTTTTTGACGTAATGTTGTTGAAGTCCCCAATCCATCAAAACAAGGATTGAAACTCGAATGGCGATATAATGCGATTGCGCCCACCAAGCCGTTGAAGTCCCCAATCCATCAAAACAAGGATTGAAACCCGGATCGAGAGGAGCCCAAAAAACGGCAAACGAATCGTTGAAGTCCCCAATCCATCAAAACAAGGATTGAAACGGTTGACGTTGATATTCCACCAAAAACGAAATTGAAGGTTGAAGTCCCCAATCCATCAAAACAAGGATTGAAACCTTTCATTTCCTCAAGCAGCATCTCCTTGACGCGGTTGGTTGAAGTCCCCAATCCATCAAAACAAGGATTGAAACTCCTCCCATGAGCGCGTTTGCAGTTTGCCCTCGATGAGTTGAAGTCCCCAATCCATCAAAACAAGGATTGAAACCGGAATGTCTGGCGGCGGACATTGTTGATGCAGCGGTTGAAGTCCCCAATCCATCAAAACAAGGATTGAAACATTCAATTTTCGTGGGCGCGGACGGGATCGAACCGCGTTGAAGTCCCCAATCCATCAAAACAAGGATTGAAACTATTTGCAAGCTCGCGCTTCAATTCATCCGCATTATGTTGAAGTCCCCAATCCATCAAAACAAGGATTGAAACAGCCGCAACCGGTTTCACAAAAGAGGCTCAAAGGCTGTTGAAGTCCCCAATCCATCAAAACAAGGATTGAAACGCTTTGTCTGTGCATTCGGCACAGATTTCTTTGGTGGTTGAAGTCCCCAATCCATCAAAACAAGGATTGAAACTCGCGCCGCGCAACCGCCGCGCCGCCATGCGGCAAGTTGAAGTCCCCAATCCATCAAAACAAGGATTGAAACATTTTTCGTTTTCTTGTAATATCGTTTGTGTATTAGGTTGAAGTCCCCAATCCATCAAAACAAGGATTGAAACATCAACGTCAATGGGCATATTGGTGGGCAAGGCCACGGTTGAAGTCCCCAATCCATCAAAACAAGGATTGAAACAAGGCACTGAAATTTGCTTCCAGTCTTCGAATACAACGTTGAAGTCCCCAATCCATCAAAACAAGGATTGAACCCACATTCAGAACACTGTTTTCTTTTGTTTACAGAAAGTTTTGAAGTGAATCCTTCGGGAATAAAACATGGTAAGGTGAAGCAACGGTCAAGCCGTTGCCGAACAGTTCGAATTAAATTTGTTGAGAATAGAATCGGCGGTGTGCGCCTGAAGGCGCTACTACGAACGCTACGAACGCGTGAAGGAAACCGGGGTTGCAAAAGTAAAACAAATTCATTATCGTTATGTCGCTGATTGAAGGAATGGCTTGAAAAGCAGCCGCGGGCTGTTATCATCGTTCTGGGTCAGGCAAAAGCGACATGAGCACGCGATAAAAAATTAAAGAATCTCGATCTCCGGCAAACAATCGGAGTCGAGATTTTTTGTTTTGGGTTGAGCTTGGAAGCGGCCGGCTGCAAGCAGATCACGAGGCAAATGGCCGTACCGGTCAGCGTCTCACTTGATTATCGTAGTTCTTTCTACCTGAATTTTGCATCGAGGCTGACCAAAACCGCTAAGAGCGCGGGCTTAATCGTGGTGCTAATCTAGCCATTGGGTGGTGCATAAGAAAAATTGCACGAGAGCTTGGTAGCAACTCCGAAGGGGTGAAATGGTTATAGTCATGCGCGCACACCGCTTCTGCAAACTCCGACAGGAGTGGCATATTGGGTTTTCACGACAAAGCCTGCGCCACGCTACTGAAATCTACATGTCACTCGGAGTTAAGGGCCGTTCCAGCGCACCACTTCAATAAACATTTCACTCCTCGCGGAGTTGTGAGCGGCGGGACGTCGAGCTTTGACGAATGGCAACCATCGTTCAGAAATCAGGTTCGACAAGCTACGATATTGACCAGCCGCTTAAATTTTTGTTCACTGCAAATCGGTGTAACTATAGCCTCAGGTCAATAAGTGGCATAAAAGAAGCAAGCGGGAAGGCGAAACATATGGCAATCCGAATTCTCATTACCGGCGGCACGTTCGATAAAGAATACGATGAAATCAATGGCCGGCTTTATTTTCGCGATTCGCATGTGGTGGAAATGCTGCGGTTGGGGCGTTGCCGCCTGCCCACGGAAATTCGCACGGTGATGATGATCGACAGCCTCGACATGACGGACGCCGATCGCGCGACGATCCTCGATCAATGCCGGCGCTGTGCCGAGGATAAAATCGTCATCACGCACGGCACCGACACGATGGTGGAAACCGCGCACGTTTTGGCGGCCGGCGTGAAGGATAAGACGATCGTCATGACCGGCGCGATGGTGCCGTATGCCTTCGGCAGCTCCGACGGGTTGTTCAATCTCGGCAGCGCGCTGTCGTTCGTGCAGGCCTTGCCGCCGGGCGTTTATCTTGCGATGAACGGCATGTATTTTACCTGGGATAATGTCCGCAAAAATCGCGAACTCGGTGTGTTTGAAAAGATTCGCCAGACATGATCCTGCGCCAGACTTGGCTCGCCTGCTGCGGCCTGGGCTTGGCCGCCGCGCTTGGCGAGATTGCTTTTGCCCAGCAAGAATCAACCATGATTCTGGGCAATGCGCCATTTCATTTGCTCGAAGAAAGCGAAACCGACACGCTGGCCGGGCCGCCGGCAACCGCGCGCGTGGACAGCATGCGCCGGCGTTTGCCGTTTGCTATTGATGCGGGCTATCGCCGGCCGCCGGTGCATCCCTATTTTCGCGACGAGTACCGCATTCTGCATGATGTGCGGCAATTGCTGCAATTCGTCGACCGCCACGCGATACACGGCATGGAGTCGCTGCCGGAGATGAAGGCGCTCGCCGAAAGCATGCCGCCGCAAAAGCAAACCGAAATCATTCGCACGGCAGTGGCCGGCAGCCTGGTTAATTTTGCTTCGGAAACGATCAGCCGCGAGCTGCGGCGCAAAAACATGGGTTTTGTGCAATGGCAGTTGGAGAAGGTGTCGCTGCGCCGGCAAATTGGGCAAGTGTATTTGAATTGGTATGGCGGGGTCAATGCCGCCGGCATGAACGCAGCGATTCCGGCGTGGCGCTTGTATTATGCGTGCCATGAAACGAATTATTATCGCTACGATAGTTTCACGTACTGGCCGTTGCCGCAAATCGGATTCAATTACATGTTGCTCGACAACCGCACGCTGTTTGGCCCGCGTTTTTCGTTCGGCCCCGGCCATCTCGCCGTTAGTTATGACCGGGATATGCGCATGCTTGTGTCCGGATTTGCACTGCGCCAGGCGAATCGCGTTATTATTCGATTGGAGTATGTCAACTATTTCGCGCTGGCAAATGTGGATTATTTGAGGAGTGAAGTGTTATTGCAGTGGTAGGGTGTTTATTTTATCTGTGTCGCCGGCATTTACTTGCCAATGGCATCGAATTTCTCGCCAAGAATCTCGCGCAAAATTTTCAAGACAGAGGGCAGGGGTTTGGCTGCCAGCCACGCCGGTTTAAGCCAAAATCCCGGCAAAACCTTGGAATGCAATCGGCCTTGTTCGTCCGGTTTGATTTCCCGCCATTCGCCCTCGATATTTTCATAAAACTCCAGCGTGTCACGCAGAGAATCAATGAGCCAGTATTCCCGCACGCCATGATCCGCGTAGAGCACGAACTTGCGGCCGCGATCACGCTGCCGGCTGCTTTTGGAAATGACTTCAACGCAAAGATCAGGCGGGCCCTCGACGAATTTTTCATTGACGATACTCAGCCGGTCTTTGCGAATGAAAAAAACATCCGGCTCCGGGCCTTGATATTGGGATAGCCGCACCGTCGCAGGCGCTACAAAGGTTTCGCCGAGATCGTGGGCATCGGCATAACAGTTGATCATTGTGCTAACCCAACCCGCCTCACGCCCGTGCTTCGGCGCCGCGGGCAAATCACGAATGATTTGGCCGTCGAGCAAATCCGCCTTGACGCCGTCATCGACCATTTCGTAGAATTCGTCGAATGTGATCGGCACTCTTTTCAAGATCTTTTTGTGCGGCGATTTTCTTGGTGTTTGCTTGACCAGGTAAGCCATCGGAATTCCCCGTTTTGTTAATGATTTCCAATAGACACAATTTCGTGTGACTCACGACGCGAGCGCAATTTAAGCAACCGATGATCGAAATGCACAATCTTTTTTTGAGAGCTACACGCGCGAGGCTATGAAATCGCCGCATTCTTTCGTGCCGAGCTTGCCGCCAATATCCGCGGTGACCTGGTTTTCATCCACGGCTTGTTGCACCGCTTGGGAAATGGCGTTGGCCGCGGCTTGGTGGCCGAGATGATCGAGCATCATGGCCGCGGTGCTAATGGCGGCAATGGGATTGGCTTTGTTCTGGCCGGCCATGTACGGCGCAGAACCGTGCACCGGCTCAAAGAGCGAAACTTTGCCGGGATGGAGATTGCCCGAGCCGGCCATGCCCAGGCCGCCCTGCAACATCGCGCCCAAATCCGTGATGATGTCACCCAGCATGTTTTCCGTGACGATGATTTGAAAATGCTCCGGCGATTTCACCATCTTCATCACCAGCGCATCGACGAAATAATGATCCTGTTCGATATTGGGATATTCCAACCCGACTTCGGCAAACGCACGCTGCCAAAGATCATGGCCGTAGCGCAAGACATTGGATTTGTCGCTCATGGTGACGCGCGTGCGGCCGTGCGCCACGGCATACTCGAACGCCGCGCGAATGATACGTTCCACGCCTTTGCGCGTGTGAATCGCTTCCTGCGTCGCGACTTCATCGGGGGTACCTTTTTTTAAAATTCCGCCGGCGCCGACATACGGGCCTTCGGTGTTCTCGCGCAC
>SZPB01000413.1 GCA_030263535.1 Cytophagia bacterium CHB2 | reverse complement strand
CCTGAAGCTGGGCGTGGCGGTGGCGAACGGGAGCGATTTCCCGGTGGAAGAGCCGAATCCGATGTTGGGGCTGTACGCGTCGGTAAGCCGGCAGGACTCGAAGGGAGAGCCAGCCGGCGGTTGGACTCCGGAGCAGCGGATGTCGCGGGAAGAAGCATTGCGTAGTTTCACGCTGGGGGCGGCCTACGCGGCCTTCGAGGAGAAGACGAAAGGGACGCTCGAGGCCGGCAAGCTGGCCGGTTGCATCATGGCCGTGAAAGATCTCATGGCATTGAAGGGCGAGCGCTTGACTTGCGGCTCGCGTATACTCGAAAACTTCATCTCGCCTTATGACGCCACGGTTATCTCACGCCTGGAAAACGCGGGCGCGATCATCATTGGCAAGACTAACATGGATGAGTTCGCCATGGGCAGCTCGAATGAAAATTCCGCATTCGGCCCGGTGAAAAATCCTGTGAATCCCGCGTATGTTCCCGGCGGCTCGTCGGGCGGCTCGGCAGCGGCGGTGGCGGCCCAGCTTGTCATGGCTGCGCTCGGCTCCGACACCGGCGGCTCGATTCGCCAACCGGCTGCATTCACCGGCGTGGTCGGTTTGAAACCAACGTATGGCCGCGTCTCGCGCTGGGGACTTGTGGCCTTCGCCTCTTCGCTCGACCAAATCGGCCCTCTTGCCAATTCGGTTGAAGATGTCGCGCGCATTCTCGAAGTGATTGCCGGCGTTGATGAACGCGATTCAACTTCTGCGCCGGTTCCGGCGCCGGAATATTCCAAACTGCTCGCCAATGGCGTCAACGGCAAAACCATCGGCTTACCCCAAGAGTATTTGAGCGACGGTGTTCAGCCGGATATTTTGCTTGCAGTCGAACGGGCAAAAAAAACGTTGGAGCAAGGCGGCGCAAAAATCAAAGAGGTGTCTCTGCCGCATACCCAGTATGCCATAGCTGCCTATTATATCATCTGCATGGCCGAGGCGTCCTCTAATCTCGCGCGTTATGACGGCGCACATTACGGCCGGCGCGCGCAAAACGTTGCTTCGCTCGAGGAAATGTATGAAAAAAGCCGCAGCGAAGGGTTTGGTCCGGAAGTCAAGCGGCGCATCATGCTCGGTACGTATGTGTTGTCCTCGGGTTATTACGACGCCTACTATCGCCGCGCCATGAAAGTGCGTACGCTGATTCGCCGTGATTTCGAAAACGCCTTCGAGGAATGTGATGCCTTGTTGATGCCCACCGCGCCCACCACAGCGTTTCAGCTCGGCGAGAAGTTTAGCGATCCTCTCACCATGTACCTTTCCGATATTTTCACAGTGTCCATGAACCTCGCCGGCGTTCCGTGTCTCTCCCTGCCCGCAGGCCGGGATGCCAACAATTTGCCCATCGGTTTGCAACTTGCGGCCAAAGCATTCGACGAAACGAATCTGCTGCAGGTCGCGCATTATCTGGAACAAAACGATTTAAACCAGCAACAATGATGCATGACATTCTACCCTCTCTGCTCAAATGGCAAGCGCAAGGCCTCTCCGCCGCGATTGCAACCGTCGTTAAGACCTGGGGTTCTTCTCCGCGACCGGCGGGCAGCCGTATGGCAATTGCGGTCAATGGCGAATTTGCCGGTTCGGTAAGCGGCGGTTGTGTGGAAACAGCGGTTATTGAAGAAGCCATGAATGTCATGAAAACCGGCGCACCCAAGCTGCTGCAATTCGGCGTTGCCGATGAAACGGCATGGAGCGTCGGCCTCACTTGCGGCGGTAAAATCGAAGTGTTGCTCGAGCCGTTTTATGATAAGAAATTCTCTGAACCCCTCAGAGTCAACCTCGCGGGCAAAGAGCCGGTGGTTATGGCAACCGTGATTCGCGACGCTTCGACTTTGCCTGGCCGGCATTTGCTGGTCTCGCGTGCGGGCACTATCGCGGGTGATCTCGAAAACACCGAGTTGATTTCATCGATCCAACAAGCCGCACCGGCATTTTTAGAGCGTGAGCACACCACAGTCTTGACGTTTGGTGAAACCGAAATTTTTGTCGAATCCTGTTTCCCGCCGCCAAAGCTAATCATCGTTGGCGCCGTGCATATTGCCGTGCCTCTGGCGCATCTCGCAAAAACGCTCGATTTCAATGTCATTCTCGTTGATCCGCGCGGCGCATTTGCCAGTGCCGCACGTTTCCCGCATGTCGATCAGCTCGTGCGCCAATGGCCGGAGGAGGCGATGGCCGAGATCGGAATCGATGCCGGCGCTTGCATCGTTATTCTCAGCCATGATCCCAAGCTCGATGATCCTGCGGTTAAAACGGCGTTACAACATTATCCGGCGTATATCGGCGTTTTGGGCAGCCGCAAAACACATGAAAAAAGATTCCGGCGCCTGCTTGCCGAAGGCGTAACTGAGGAACAGCTTCGGCGTGTGCATGCGCCCATCGGTTTGAACATCGGCGCGGCAACCCCGGCCGAAATCGCGGTCAGCATCATGGCGGAGATTGTGGCGCAACGGCGACGGATGCGGCTGGTAGGCTCTGATTCGTAAGAGGGCAGGATGTGGACGCTTTCAAACGCATGAAACGGTGGGTCATGGCCCGCCAGATGAAATTTACCGAGAATGCTGCTAGACTGCTAAAAACCGAACATCCTTTGCCCGAAATGGTATTTGAAGCCGCTTGGAATGCGTCGAGTATCTACAAGACTATGCGCTCAAAGAATTACTATCAAGTATTTTCTATAAATAAACTTTTAGCCAGGGATTTGCACAGCTCAACACGGATTCAAAAATTTTTTTGCAAGAGACTATTTTAAAACATAAGATCAGTGAGAAGCCGTATTGATCCGTGGCCAAAGAAAAATGTATTGAAGCCGTGGCCGTATCCGGCAATTATGCAAAACTTTGAAAAGCGTCAACTGCATGGCGCGTCTTAGCCGTTTGCGCTTGCGATTTCTCCCAAAACACTCAAATCCCCGTCTTCCAACCACTACTCCCGCATGCGAGCTTATCTCCGCGCCTGGCTTATAAACCTGACACCGGCCCTCAGCGCGTTTGCCGTTGCCACTATACTCGCAATTTTATTGTTACTGTTAAGCGGCTATGACGCAATGCTGGCGCTTCATGCCCTGTTCGAAGGCGCGTTCGGCTCAACCTACGCATTCTCAGAAACTATGGTCAAATCGCTTCCGCTGCTGCTCACCGGCGTTGCTGTCGCGCTGGCGTTTCGCGCCGGCGTGTGGAACATCGGCGCGGAGGGGCAATTGCTGGTGGGCGCCTTGAGCGCCGTCGCGCTGGCGCCCCACTTGACAGGCTTGCCGGGCGTACTCGGAATTGCTTTCATGCTGATCTGCGGCGCGCTGGCCGGCGCAGGTTGGGCGGGAATCGCCGGCGCAATGAAAGTCCACCGCAACGTGCCGGAAGTGGTTTCAACGATTTTGCTCAATTTCATCGCGCTGGAATTGGTTCGTTATGCCGTGCACGCCCCGTTGATGGAGGCGGCCGGGCAATTTCCGCAAAGCGAGGCGCTGGCGCCGGTGCTGCGGCTGGCGCGGCTTTTTCCGCCGACGCGTTTGCACGCGGGGCTGTGGCTCGCGCCCGTGTTTGCTGTATTGGCTTATGTTCTAATTCATCGCACGGTTTTCGGTTTTGAAATGCAGGCCACCGCTTCGAACGCAACGGCAGCGCGTTTCGTTGCCATTGACACCGGCCGCGTGCAATTGCGCAGCTTGATGCTCTCTGGCGCGTTGGCGGGACTCGCGGGCGTGTTTGAGCTGGCGGGCGTAACGTATCGCGTCTACGAGAACTTTTCGCCCGGATACGGTTATACGGCAATCGCCGTAGCGCTGATGGCGCGCCTCAATCCGTTGGCCGTCATGGCGACCGCATTGCTTTTTGGCGCGCTCGACAACGGCGCAACGGCGATGCAGCGTCAGGCTAATGTTTCGGCAGTGATTAGTTATGCCATGCAGGGCATCGTCGTGCTCACGCTCGCCGCGTTAGGCGGATTGGCGTTGAGGAAAGGCAGTCAAAAGACAAGCAGCAAAATTTCGATAGACTTTAATAATGTGGCAGAATAATGGTTCGGCAAGATAATTCAAAAGCAAGGTTCATTCGGTCGAAGAATTATTCTGCTCCGCTTTCTCATGCGGTGAACTGGTCGAATTGAAAATCAAACGCAGAAAAATCCATGAAAATCCGTGTTCATCCGTGGCAAATAAAAGCTTGAAATTTCTCCAGCCATGTTTCTCAACTTGATTGAAAGCCTGCTGCGCTCGGGTTTAAAGCTGGCCGCGCCGCTGTGGCTCACCGCCACCGGTGAAACCTATGCCGAACGCGCCGGGCTTATCAACATCGGCCTTGAAGGTATGATGCTCACAGGCGCATTCGCGGGCATGGCCGTGAGTTATTTCACGGGAAACCCGTGGCTAGGATTGCTGGCCGGAATGCTCGCCGGCATAGCGCTGGCAGCACTGTTCGGCATACTGACGATTTATTTTTACGCCGATCAAATCATCACCGGCGCAGCGCTCAATCTTGTTGCGCTCGGCCTTACCGGATTTCTCTTCCGCAGCATTTTCGGCGTTACCGGCGCAGCGTTGACGGTGGCTTCGTTTCCGCTGGTCGACATTCCCGTGCTTAAAGAGATTCCGTTTTGTGGCGCGTTCCTTTCGGGGCAACCGATTCTGCTTTATCTCGCTTTGGGTGTGATTCCGCTGGCCTCATTCGTGCTCAATCGCACGGCGCTCGGCCTTGCCATTCGCGCGTGCGGCGAATATCCCGCAGCAGCCGACACTGCCGGGCTCAACGTTTTTCGTTTGCGTTTGGGTTGCATATTGTTTTGCGGCATGCTCACCGGCGCAGCCGGCGCCTACCTTACGCTGGCGCATGCCAACACGTTTGTCGAGGGCATTACGGCCGGACGCGGTTTCATCGCGCTGGCAATCGTCATCTTCGGACGTTGGCAGCCGTGGGGGGTGTTGTTCGCGGCGCTGTTTTTTGGGTGCGCCAATGCGCTGCAATTTCAGTTTCAAGCGCTCGGCTACGATGTGCCCTATCAATTCTTTCTGATGCTGCCTTACCTCCTGACCTTGCTGGTCTTGCTGATTTCTACCAGCAGCGGCCATGGCCCGGCGGCGTTGGGGAAAGCGTACAAACGAAATTGAACACAAGGATGCCGGCTTCGACAAGCTCAGCCAGCGACAGCCCGAATCGCGATGAGTTCGGTCAACGGCAGCTCAGCCAGCGACAGTCCGAATCGCGATGAGTCGATC
>SZPB01000412.1 GCA_030263535.1 Cytophagia bacterium CHB2 | reverse complement strand
CTGAACGAGTCGAAGAGTCAAGCGTTCTGTCACAGCTTGGCCGTGACAACTTTTGCATGCCAGCAATGAAGCGAGTGCTTGGCCGTTGCGCGGCGGACGGCGAGCAAGTTGAATACAAAAGTCTATCGGGAAATGAAAATGTTGGAAAATAATCGGAACGTAACAGGATTTACCAGGCGGATCAGGAAAACTGTTTTTGTCATGATCGTCGTATCCGCGGCGTTGCTGCTGGCGGCATGCGCGGGCGGCCGCTCGCAGAAGAGCAATCGCAAGGCGAGAGCCTTGGTGGTGCCGGCAGGCGTTGATAGCAGCGTCGCGCGCCAGGCGGATTCAACTGCAAAAATGTTGTTTGTCGAATATCCGCAGCAGCAAAAGGCCAAACAAATCTCCGATTCGGCTGCCGCCAGAGTGGAGAAGAGCAATCGCCTCTGGGAATTGCTCGAGGGGCGCGTCGATTCGACGGCGGTGGATTCGATCGCTGCGATTAGCAGTTTCAACACAGCCGGCCTGGAGCTGAAGCGCGCGGTGGCGTTGGATAAACAAGCCGCAGAAGATCCCGCCCCGGAGGAATTACGCCGGCAATCGTTGCAAGCGCTGGAAACGGCGCGCGCCGGATTCGAATTGTCGCTGCAACACAATCCCTTTGACGCCACCACGCGTTTGTGGCTGGCGCGCACCTATCAACTGTTGGCCCGGCGTTTTTTGGATGACAAGAATCATCGCAAAGCGGCGGCCACGCTGGAATCTCTCGTGCGCGTGCAGAAAGATCAACACGGCTTGTATGCGCGCCTGGCGGATTGCTATTTTGCGTTGAAAGAGTATCAACCCGCATTGGAAAACTTTCAACAAGCCGAACGGGTATTGACGGAAACTGCCGTATTTGGCATTCCACCGAACGAGCCGCTTAATGACCGGAATATTGCCGCGGCCACGGACAGCAGCCAGCGCTTTCTCTACCTTTATTATCAGGGGGAATGTCATATCAAAATGCGAACGGCGGATTCGGCGCAGGCGGTGCTGGAGCGCGCCTTGACGTTCGCGCAAAATCCGCAAAACCGCGAAGCGGCGCAGGCGAATTTGAAATGGCTGGCCTGGGATGACGGCAATATCATTGCTTCCGAAACGCGCGACGCCATGCTGGAATTGGTGAATCAACAAAAATATGAAGAGGCGGCCAAAGGCCTGGAGCGCCTGCTGCCCAATCTCAAAACCCGGCGCGCGCGCCACGAGATGTCCTGGCGGCTGGCAACACTCGAATTTAATCACTTGAACAAGCCTGACAAATCGTTGCACATGATGCAGGCAGTCGTCAAAGAAACCAACACGGATGCCGATAGTATGTCCCAAAAATTTCGCGATAGTTACGGCGCGATGTGCTTTAATCAAGGCCAGCAGATGCTGGCGGCGCGCAAATTCACCACGGCGCTCGCTTATTTTCAGCAATCGGCGGAGATCGATTGGAATTATCGCGCCAAGAGTTATCTCGAATTGGCGCGCCTGGCAGCCAATGATCCCAAACGCGCCGAAGAGTTTGCCCGGCAGGCTTTAGCTTCAGCGCAGCAACTCGATCCCAAAGAGGAAATCACCGTACATGAGTTGTTGACGCAGGCGCTCAAGCGGCAGGGCAAATTTGAGGAAGCGCGCCGCCAGTTCGAACGCTATCGCGAGCTGGTCAGCGGCCAGCGGCAATCGAACTGAAAAACCTTGCGGATAAGACACAAAAAATGATAAATCAACGATTCGTTCAAAAGTTCTTGTGGTTGCTTCTCGTCTTGGGTTTGCCCGCGGCGCTTTGGCCGCAGTCCAAAGCGAGCGTCGATCAAAAAATTATTCGCGTCGCCTCCGTTACCGATCCGGCGTTGATCGAGTTTTTCTTGATGGAGTTTCTCATCACCGACAGCCCGGTGACGAAAATGGAGATCATCGACGCCACCGCAAACGGCTTTGGCGTGGAAGACATTGTGAAATGCTATCCCTCTGAGCGCATTTATGTGCCCACGCCTTCGGACACTGCGCAAAAAGTGATGAATAACTGGCGCTTCTCCGCAAATTTTCAGGTGGTGACACAAAACGGCCCGGCGGAAATTTTTGAGGGGACGAAAACCGAAGCCGCGCAGAACGGCATCCTCGCATCGTTGTTGCGGGGCCTGGAGCGCAATTATCAGGATTGGCCGATCAAGCTTTATTTCGAGCGCGATCAACAAACCGCGACCTTCGAGATCTGGGGCTATAATCCGGTGAGGCTGCAATACAAGCCCGCGCCGCCGGTGGTGCCGGACACGGTGACGGCCTACGATATCGTGCATGTACTGCGGCAAGACACGCTGGTGGTGGCAGACACGACGTTGTATGACGTGTTGTTTATTCAGCGCACGGTGAGCGACACAGTTTTCGTGGGAGTGGATGATCGCCGCGCCAATGGCGCTTCCGGGAAGCGTGCTGCTGAGCTGCCGGCCGCGGTAATCAAGCCGAAGCGAGAGAAGAATTGATCTGAGGCTCAACGCGAATGAGCCGCAACCAGTAGCAAAAAGGATTAAGACAATTCTGTTCCCAACGGATAACATTTTTTAGCCACGGATGAGCACGGATTTTCATGGGTTTTTATGTTTTAAAATCGGTTCTTTCAAAAGAATCATTAAAATCCGTGTAGATCAGTGTAAATCCGTGGCCAGAAATCTTTCTGAATTTTATTCTAACTTTGAAAAGCTGAACACCGCCACTGCACACGGTGAAACGAAAAATCCCCTGGCCGCCAGCGGCCGCGGGGATTTTTTGTTTTGCAAGGAATCGATAACTCAATCAATTCAACAAGACCAGTTTTTGCGTGCGCACGATCGTTCTGGTGGAATTCGACGCCGGCACCGCTTCCAGGCGGTAAAAATACAGGCCATGCGTCAACCGTCTTCCGAGCTGATCCGTGCCTTCCCAATGAACTTCATGCCGGCCTGCGGGTTTCCGGGCTTGCAGCAACAAACCGACTTCCTTGCCCAGGAGGTCCAAGATGCGCAATCGTACCTCAGCCGCCTCCGGCAATTCATAGTGAATGGAAGTGCCGGCTTGCGCGCGGGAGTCACCGCTGGCTTGGCTGGAAAAGGGGTTGGGGAAATTTTGATGCAGTATGAATGCAGAAGGCAAAATGCCCGCATCTCTTCTCTCCGTCACATGAACGGCTGGCTCATCCGGCGGCTTAAAACTATATTGTGAGGTGTGCCAGCGATCATGGCCGAACATGGGCCAGGGGAAACGTTCTGCAACATAAGGTACGCCGGGAATTTCCCACACGGTGAGCCAGGTTTCGCCGTCAAAAATATCGCCTGAAACGGCAATTAATTCTAACGTGCCATCTCCTTCTAAATCGCCCATGGCCACGGCATTGGAGCTGGCAAACTGCCGGGGCCGCAAAGGTGACCATGACAGTTGTGTTGCATCCTGCTTAAAGGCATAGATACGTCCCCGCCAGACATCGTCAACTAAATCCGCTTGGCTATTGGTGACCAGGACTTCCAGCTCACCGTCGCCATCGATGTCGCCAACGGTAGGTTCGTCTGATGTTGATCGAAAGACCAATGATTTATCAAGTCGGCCATAAATGACCGGCCAGCCATTTACCAGTGTGCCGTCTGGGTTCCATGCCGCGACATGATCGAAATCGTCACCGATAATAATTTCAAGCTCACCATCCCGGTCCAGGTCGGCAACGGCCGGCGCTGCTTCAAAACTGCTGAGTGAATCATCCAAGACGGTGAAAATCGGCCATCCGGGCAGCGAATTTCCAAGATAATCCAGAAGTTGAACATACCCGCCGTACTGCGGCGGAATAAAGCCATAAGTCCCCGCGGCGATTTCGAGAAAGCCGTCGCCATTCACGTCCGCCAGAACGGGATTGCTTCCCGCGACATAAGTATAACCACGTAATGTGCTATGCGGCCAGCCCGGCAACAGCTCTCCGTTGGCATTCCAGGCATATATTCTTCCCTGAGCGCTGTCCTTTTCCGTGTATCTTTCGGTTTCCCTGCCAAGCGCAAAAACGATATCGGGTATGCCGTCGGCATTCAGGTCGCCAACGCTGGCTTTGGAATTGACCCGGAAACCGGGAATGGATTGGGGCCATCCTGTTGCGATTTGACCATCGTGATGAAAAACGAAAATCTTTTTGTCAAAACTGCCGATGATTTCCAATTTGCCGTCACTGTCCAAATCATAGAGCGTCAAGGCAAAATCGCCAAAACCATATGACAAGGGAAAGCCCGGCAGGAGGCGGCCCTGGTGATCCCAAGCATAGATAAAACTTCTGCGGCTGTATCCCTCACGATCAAAAACAACAACATCCAAATTGCCGTCAGCATCCAAATCGCCAACGGCAGGTGAAAGCATGGCGGAAAATGAAGTGTTTTGCGGCCATCCTGGAAATGTTTCGCCAAGATAATTAAATGCATAAACCTTACGGCCGCTGGCAACAATGATATCAAGCTGGCCGTCGCCATCCAGGTCGGCAAGTGTGGGACCTTCCAAGCTTTTAAATGGGCGAATGGTTTCAAGAAAGACGGGAAAACCTGTTTTGATCTGCGGTGAAGTTTGTGCATGCAGCGTGCATGAGAATACTGCACTAAACAGCAAGCCGATAAGCCGGGTAGAATGCATAACACGCCTCCAGAAGAGCCATATAACAACTGGCCCGTGAACGTGGGCCAGTTGTTTTAACCTGGGAGACTCACGAGTTGACAAAACACGGTTCTACCTGTCACGGTGAATAAGGCACAGTCTGGATATTGCAGTTCGTGGTTTGAGTTTCGGTGTGCGAGCAGTTATTCGTACCATAGTTGTAACCGTCATCTGAAATGAGATTATACGTACCACTGGGAAAATCTTCGTTTTCCCCGGTGATGCGATAATAACCATCTGACTGTTGAACCGTTGTCTGACCTTTTAAGACACCGCCTAGATATGCTTTGACTGGCGTGCCGATTGGCATCGGCTGGCCATTGTTCATATAGGTCACATAGCCTTGAAATTGTGTAGGAACATCACGCTTTGACGTAGCCAAGCCGGCCAGCAGTAGAAATGCGACGGCGAAAATGAGTGCGAGAGCAAATAAGCGCCTCATGATGACAGTCTCCTAAATTTAAGAAATCACTATTCCGCACCCTTGGCAGCCCCAAAAGCCCTTTGCTTCTCAAGACGCCAATCGCTACCATTGGCTGCTTTGTGTCACGAGAAGCTTTGGTGGTCTCTTTGCAGGCTGCCAAAGCTTTTCTGTTTTTGGATGAATTGATCG
>SZPB01000411.1 GCA_030263535.1 Cytophagia bacterium CHB2 | reverse complement strand
AAAACGAAATCGGCATAGCCGGAAGCCCGCCCGGGCGGTAGCGTTTGTATAAGGCCATACAACTCCGTGCGCGAAAAAGCATGCTCAAATAGATTGTCATGGAAATTTCCGCTCTCGTCCTCGCAGCCGGCGCTTCCCAGCGCATGCCAGGCCAGAACAAACTCTTGCTGCCGTTGGGCGCGAAAACCATTATCGCACACACCGTCGATCATCTCCTGCAATCAAAAGCCGGTGAAGTGATCGTCGTGCTCGGCCACGAAGCTGAGGCCGTGCAGCACGCTTTATCAGGCCGTGAGGTGGTATTCACAACCAATCCCGATTTTGCAGAAGGGCTGTCGACTTCGATTATCGCAGGCTTGCAAGCCGCCTCAAAATCGGCGAGGGGATTTTTGATTTCGCTAGGCGATCAGCCGCTGGTAACGTTTCCTGAGTTGAATCTTTTGATGCAATGCTTTACTTATGCCGGGGACTATTCGATTATTGCCCCGGTCTATCGCGGACGGCGCGGCAACCCCGTGATTTTCGCTCGTAGCCATTTGCCCGAAATGCTCGCGATCTCCGGCGATGCCGGCTGCAAAGCCATCATTGCGAGACATGCGCAGCGCGTTCTCGAAGTTGAAATGCAAACCGATCATGTTCTGCGTGATGTCGATACATTCCAGAGCTATGAAACTATGCAGGCGCGGTTGAATCAACCAAAGAAATGAGGACACCCGATGGAAGCCAAAATCACCAAAACGCGCAAATACCGCGCAGACATGAACGAAAAAATCTTGACCAGCGGTTTCAATGATTTCAAGAAATTCTTTGCGCTCGACAACAAAGCTTATCTCGACGGCAGCATTCCGGTCAAATACAAGGAACTGATGGGGCTGGTCGGCAGCATGGTATTGCGCTGCAACGATTGCATTTTTTATCATCTCGATCGCTGCATCACCGAAGGCGCGACGCGCGAGGAGTTGCACGAGGCCATGAACATCGCCTTGATCATCGGCGGCTCCATCGTCATTCCGCATTTGCGCTATGCCTTCGAAATGCTGGACGAGCTTTATGCGGAACAAGAGTCGAAATAACCCGAGGCCGCCTCTTGAAGGAACAATCATATGACGTCACCCAATGACATTGTAATCTCCGTCAACAATCTGCACAAATCGTTTCACGGCAATCAAGTCCTGAAGGGCGTCGATTTGCAGGTTGAAACGCGTGAGCTGACCGTCCTGATCGGCCCCTCGGGCTGCGGCAAGTCAACGTTTTTGCGCTGTCTGAATTGCCTGGACATGATGGATCAAGGCAAAATTACGATCGGGGGCATCACGCTCGAGCGCAATCACAAAACGCAGGCGGTGAGCAATGACTTTCACGCCAGAACGCTCGCCCTGCGCATGAATGTCGGCATGGTGTTTCAAAGCTTCAATCTCTTCCCTCATTTGACGGCTTTGGAAAATGTCATGCGTGCGCCGATGGTCGTTAAGAACATTTCAGAAGCGCAAGCTCGAAACAAAGCGCTCGATCTCTTGAACAAAGTGGGACTCGCTTCGCATGTCCATCATTATCCCTCGCAGCTTTCCGGCGGCCAGCAGCAGCGCGCTGCCATTGCCCGCGCGCTGGCGATGGAGCCGCAAGTGATGCTCTATGATGAACCGACTTCCGCGCTCGATCCCGGCCTGGTGGACGAAGTGTTGAATGTGATGAAAACGCTGGACGACGAGGGCATGACGCAAATCGTGGTCACCCATGAAATGAGTTTTGCCAAGAATGTCGCGGATAAAGTGGTTTATTTTGACGGCGGCAACATTGTCGAAAGCGGCCCGCCGGAAAAAATTTTTTCGTCGCCGGCAGACGAACGCACACGAAAGTTTCTGAAGAAATTTTTGTGACGGCAGTCGCGCCTCATGCCAATCCATTCTCCTGCAATTTACACGCAGCGCGCGTTCGAATCCCATTGCCACAGGTCTACTCACAACATGACACTGCCGATATCTTTCCCGACACGTCTCTCTAAAATCTTTTGCGCTCTCATTTTGGCCGCGACTCTCGGCCATCTCAGCCCGGCCTTTGCGCAGGAATCAGCGCCGCCGCTGCGTTGGGGCGCAGATTCGGAAGGCGGCGCGCCTTTTATTTTTCCCGATCCTCGTGATCCCAGCAAAACGCTGGGCTTTGAAGTCGATTTGGTTGCGGCGCTGGCTGCGGAACTGAATCGCGAGCCGGTGTTCGTGCAAAATCAATGGGACGGTCTGGTGCCGGGCCTGCGCATCGACAACTATGACATCGTGGTCAACGGTTTGGAGATCACGCCGGATCGCGAGCAGGAAATCAATTTCTCGATTCCCTATTATGTGACGTTCGAACAATTGACGGTGCGCAAAGACACCTATGACATCAACAGTTTGGAGGATTGCAACGGAAAAGTGGTAGGCACGCTGAAAGCCTCGTTGGCTGAACGCATTTTGCAGGCGCAACCCAATATTGAAATTCGTTCGTACGACGGCCAGATCACGGCGTATGAAGATCTCGCGCTGGGCCGCCTCGATGCCGTACTCATGGATCATCCCATCGCGCTGTATTATGGCGCTTCCAATGCCAATCTAAAATTCGTCGGCGACGCGATTGGCGAGATGAAATACGGCATCGGTTTGCGCAAGGAAGATGCCGCGTTGTTGCAGGACATCAACCGCGCGCTGCAGAGGCTAATTGATGACGGACGATTGCGCACAATTTACGAACGCTGGAACATGTGGACGCCGCGGCTGGCAAAATTCTTCAACGATGATGCGCCCTCGAACACGCCGCCCGAGGCCTGGGAAGCTTTCCTGCGTGAAAACCGGCTCGAACGCACCTGGCAGAACAAACTGCAGCGCTATCGCGATGATTATCTTCCGCTGCTGGCAAAAGCCGCGGTCACGACCATCGGCCTTTCGATATCGTCTATGATCTTGGCAATTTTATTCGGTTTGATTCTCGCGCTCACGCGCTTGTATGCGGTGCAACCATTTTCTTTTCTGGCGACTTTTTATATTGAAGCGGTGCGCGGCACGCCGTTGTTGGTGCAATTGCTTTTTATTTATTACGCGCTGCCGCAACTGGTGGGCATCAAATTATCGCCGGTAGTGGCGGCTGTGGCCGGGCTGGCGTTGAATTATGCCGCGTATGAAGCAGAGAATTATCGCGCCGGCATTCTCTCAATTCCGCGCAGCCAGATGGAGGCGGCGCTGGCTCTGGGCATGACGCGCTGGCAGGCGCTGCGACATGTCATCATTCCACAGGCTTTGCGGCTGGTGATTCCGCCGGTCACCAATGATTTCATTTCTTTGATCAAAGATTCTTCAATTGTTTCCGTCATCGCGATGGTGGAGTTGACGCGCGAATATCAACGTTTAGCGGGCATCGATTTCGATTATCTCGGCTTGGGCGTGGTCGTAGCGGTGATGTACTTTCTCATCGGCTTGCCGTTTGTGCGCTTGGCCGGTTGGGCAGAAAAGAAATTCTCGCTCGACAAACGCGCCTCTGCGCCCAGCGCGGCGCATTGAGGCTATACTATACAAATTCTTGGCGCCTTGCTCCAAAATACTATCTCAAGACGAGACAACAATTGTCAATTGCCCCTTTTCACGGGACTGGCAAATTCAGGAAAGCAAAACGAGATGAGCTTCTCATTCATGGCTGCGAGGTAGCAGCGAAAGCCCGTATGAAATTCTTTTACAGCAATCGTATCCGTATTTTTTAGATTGCTGTAAGCTTAAATCTTGTATCAACCCAAAAGGTGACAGCACAACCGGCTGCGGCTTACGCGCTTCTCCATCCTCCATACTCTGAAAGCGACCCCCATGTCAAAATTCTTTTGCGCCTGTACAGTTTTGATCGCGGCTCTTTTTCTGTCTTCCTCAGCTTTCGCGCAATCTCCTTTGGAATACCAGCTCATTCTGGAGAATCCCAACGCCCATTTTCTGCGAGTGAATCTCAGCGTCCCGGTCAACGCAAAAAGCAGCGACTTCAGCCTGCCGGCATGGGCGCCGGGTTCGTATCAAATCGCTAATTATGCCAAATACGTGCAGGACTTTTCCGCGCGCGACGAGGCAAACCGTCCCTTGGCATTTGAGAAAATCGATAAACAAACCTGGCGCGTCAATGCGGCGCCGGGATCAAAGCGATTGACGATCAGCTATCGCGTGTTCGCGAACATTCTCAGCGACACCGAAAGCGAATTCAACGACGAGCATGCGCAGATTTTCGGGCCGCAGGTGTTTATGTATGCCGTCAATCGCAAGACCAGCCCTGTGCGTTTAAGCATCGCGCCATTGCACGGTTGGCGCATTGCCACCGGCCTTGAAGCCTTGAACGATTCGACGTTCCACGCAGCCGATTATGATTCCTTCATCGATGCCCCGCTGGAAATCGGCAATTTCAACGAAGTTCAATTTGAACACGACGGCATAAGCTTTCGCCTGGCAGTTCATGGCGAAGCGGACACCAGCCGGATTCGTGATTTTGCCAGGCACTTGCAACGGATCGTCGCCGAGCAAATGCAGATGATGGGCAAAGCGCCTTTCCGGCATTACGTTTTTATCTGGCATGTCGATGCGCGCGCGGAGTATTATGGTTTGGAGCATCTCAATTCGACGAGCATCGGCATGCCGCACCGCCTGGGCGACTTGAGCAGCGCCGGCGACGTTGCACCGGTGTATGCCGGTCTCACGCGCCAGGACATTGATCTTGAATATGCCGCCCACGAATACTTTCATTTGTGGAATGTCAAGCGCATTCGCCCGTTTGCGCTGGGTCCGTTTGATTACACACGCGAAGTTTATACCACAGGCTTGTGGATCGCTGAAGGCTGGACGGATTATTACGGCTATCTCACGTTGCGGCGCACCGGGCAGTGGCCGGAATGGAAATGGCTTCGCCTGTATGCCAATTTGCTGGCAGAATATCGCAAGCACAGCGGCTGGAAATTTCGCATCGCCAGCCAGGCGAGTTTTGACACCTGGCTTTGGTCTTATGGCAGCGGTGAACAAGGCAATCTCGGCCGCACCTTTTTTCCATATTATCCGCCTGGCAATCAGCTAGCGCTGTGCATGGATCTGCGCATACGTAGTGAACGCAAGAATCAGTGCGGCCTCGATGAGGTGATGCTTGCTCTATTGCAACGTTTTGGGCTGCCCAAACCGGGATTCACCGAGGCGCAATTTTGGCAATGCGTCAGCGACGTAACTCAACTCGATTGGAATGATTTTCGCCGGCAGTTTGTCCAGGGCACGGAACCTTTGCCGGTTGAACAATTTCTCGCGCTCGCCGGAAT
>SZPB01000410.1 GCA_030263535.1 Cytophagia bacterium CHB2 | reverse complement strand
CATGCTTCCCATCGTCTTAGCTTACCACCAGGTCGGCGGCCGCAAGACCCTCGGCATTACGTGGATTACCTCGGCGCAATTCGAGCGTCAAATGATCTGGCTTGCCGAGGCTGGCTATCGCACAAGTTCTCTAACAGATTATTTGAACAACAACCGCGCGATTGCCGGGAAAAAAATTGTACTCACTTTTGATGACGGCTTTCGCGCGCTGGCGAAAAATGCCCTGCCGGTTCTCCAGCGCTTTGGGTTTACCGCGACGGTCTATCCGGTGGCAGACTATGTCGGCCGGGAAAACCGCTGGGATGTAAATTTCTTTGGCCGGCGTACGATGCATCTTGATTGGGACGAGTTGCGCGATATGCTCGCAGCGGGCTGGGAAATCGGCAGCCATTCGCTACGCCATGCTTATTTGCCCTCACTCTCAGAAGCAGAACTGTTTGACGATTTGCGCCGCTCGCGCGAAATACTCGAGGATCATCTGAATATTCCCATCCGGCATCTTTCGCTGCCGTTCGGGCGAGGGAATCATCGTGTGTTTGAAGCTGCCCGGCAAGCGGGTTACCACACGGTTGCGACACTGGGACAACGGCAGGATAACCTCGCCGGACAAATACCATCTGCGGAAAGGCGGGGATTGATGATTGTCCCTCGTCGTGGAATTTATTTGCATGACACATTAAACAGCTTTCAACGCCGTGTCGAAACGGGAGGAGATTCCAAGCGTGAATACCTGCGCCAACGCGCCATCAGTTTCTTTTCCACCGGCACGATTGTGGTTAAAGCGTTCGGCAAGCTAGGCGGCGCTGTGAAAAAACGGCTTGAAATTTAAGAGAAAGGTCGCTATTTTTTTCCGCGAAATAAAATACGGCCTGAATCCCAAGCGATTTGCGCCTGGGATAACATGTTTCCTGACGTCAACGGTGGAATCTGATTCTCAATTGCTCAGGCAGACGCGATTCTCATGCCTTCGCGCAAGACGCAAAAAGTCCAATATTCCATTCGCGAGGTAAGCCGCATCACCTCATTGAAGCCGTACGTCTTGCGCTATTGGGAAACGGAATTCTCTGAGTTGCATCCCAGGAAGGATCGCAGCGGCAACCGCATCTACCGCTTGGAGGACATCAAGCTCATCTTTCTTATCAAAAAATTGCTGTACCAGGAAAAATACACTATTGCGGGTGCACGGCAGCGCTTGAAGGCAATGAAACAAAGCAGCCCGCAAATGGCGCTTTCGTTTGAGGACTTGCGCAGCGAGGACACGTTATTCGAAATCAAAAAAGAGCTGGAAAATCTCCTGACGCTGTTTGAGCCTTCCAAATCGCCGGCCAAGCTCCGCCACGGGTTTGCGCCCAAGAAAAATAAAAATGGAAGCTTGTCCGGCTCAACGGAGGCTGTTCCAGGCCCACCCCCGGCAGCAATTCTTTCAGAGCCGGCCTCTTCTTCACCGCCCGATCAAATTCCCGACTGATTGTAATCTGTGTCCTTAGGTATCATCTCTCTCCTGCGTAAGTGAGAGCGCAGCAGTATTATTTTTTGAATTGGCAAAAATCTTTCTTTTTATCTAGGCGGGAGCGCAGTATGAAAAAAGCAAATCGGCTTTGGACATGGTCATTATTCGCGATGCTGGCCGCAAGCGTTGCTCGACCCGCGTCAGCGCAGGATCTCGGATTGCCTTCGACCACACAAAAATTGAACAGCCGCACGGTTATCATCAAAGACGGCTGGTCTTGTGATTTTGCGCTCAAAAGACCCGGGCAAGCAATTGTATCGCTGCAAATCTACTCCGCCACCAACTGGGAGGATTCAACCGTGCCGGGCCTGGTGCTGGGCGTGGCCGTGGACGGCAAACTGCGTTCGCATGTCGTAACCTTTCGCGGCGGAGAATTTCATCATTATGAAGTGCATTTGGGGTTCATCGATGCGGGCGAACACACACTGGAATTACTGCGCGCCGACTCCTCTGCGCTTGAACGGCAGCGCGATTTGAAACTTGTCAACCTTCGCCTGGAGATCTATCATGCCGATCACCCGCAATATCCGATTTTAGCGCACGCCCCGCTGTTGTTTGGCCGCCGGGACGGTCGCGCCTCGGATATTCCTCTGCTGCTCGCTTATCAAACCAAAGAAGATCCCTCGCGTGGCCTGCAAGAAATCACTTATTCCGTTATCTACAGCAACGAAGACGGCGGTACACCTGCCCTCGGATTGCTGCATCGTTGGGGACGCTACACCGACATTGAATGGACGTATCGCGTCGAGCTTGAACCCGACGGCGAGCGCAGACGCGCCTTTTATCAAGGCCGTGAGCATAAAACCGTCGAATTTCGCGGCGGCCTTGAAAACAACCAACCGGCGTTGCAAGTAGCGACGCAGAATAATATGCTGTCCGACACGCTGGCAAGCCGGTTGCGTTTTGCCTTGGCGCCACGGCGGGAATTGCCTGTTGGAGAAGCGCGTGAACGCTTGATGTTGGCCGAGCCCTGGATTTGGCAAGTGAGCGCAGCAGAAGCGCGCCGCGAGCAGCGGCTTGCAACATTTGCGCAGCACGATCCGCCGATTAACGATCTGCAGCGATACTTGTTCGTGGAATTCTCGGCGCAACCTCGCCGCGGCGGGGCCAGCGACACTTGCGGCGGATTTTTTCTGGCAAGATACCGCGGACAAGCAGGCGAGTATGCTTCCCACGTATGGTCGCCACGACTTGTAATCACCTCCACCGCGCCCTATGCGCGGCAAACAGCGATTCCTTTGCCAGCAGGCGCAGTCGCAGATGATCTTGTATGGCTGGATTTCGTGGCCGATCCGAATCACGGCAGCATCGTGCTCACGGGCGTCAATCACTTGTTCGCGCTTGATGCGCAGGATTTGCCGCGTTTTTGGCCGCCAAGCTGGAACGGCCGCGTCGAGCTGCGGCCGGGCGAACGGGTGCGTTTTCACATCGAGGGTTTTCAGATGAAGCGCTCGCGGTTTTGGGCGCTGCATGAAGGCGATTGGTCATACAAGCCGGATCCCTGGAGGCAAGGCGGGCCTGATCGCTGGGGCGAGGGTAAAATTCACGAACAGCTTTGGCCCAAGCTGCGCAACGGCGATGCCTGGACCGAGCAAAGCTTTGAGGGTGTGACATGGTATCGCCAGCTTTTTGCGCTTGATCGTAGTTGGCGCGGTGAAAAAATGTGGTTACCGCTGGGCAAAATTGCCGGCAATTACCAAATGTGGCTGAACAATAAACCGCTGGCACTCTCGGACACAAGCGGCGCGGTCATTGCACAAAATCAGCAAGCCTTAGATATTTCGTCATTGATTCGATTCGACCGCGAGAATTCACTGGTTGTCCGCGTCGAAGGCGGCGGCTCACATCCTGGAATATTGCGCGGCCCTCTTGGAATTGGCAACACGCCCAATGCCGCTTTGGAGATCGACTCAAGAGATATGATCGATCCCGCCATCGACCAACACGAGCCGTTTGAATATTTGCAGCAGCCGTGGGCGATGATCGGCAGCCGTGCGAACGGGGTTGCAACGCAAATTACTCCGGAAGGTTTCTTATTTACGGGCGCGGCCGAGATCATGTTTTATGGGGGCGCCGATGTGCAGCCGCTCAGCAGCCGTACGAAAACGTTGCACAAGGATTATCTGCCGATCTTGAACTACAAGGCGCAGCACGGCAGTATTCAATATAATTTCGAGACATTCGTCGCGGCGGAGCAAAGCGCTTCATCCATTCCCATGAATTATGTGCACGTCGAGATCACCAATCTCGGTAATACGCCGCAACCCGCGGTTTTCGGCCTCGGCGTACGATTTCGCGGTGAAGCACGGCGCTTCCCGAGCCGGGTTGCTTTCCATGACAATTGGCAGTATCGCGTTGCCGGACGGCAACTGCTGCGCGGCGATGAGATCATTTGCCTGTTGCCGGACATGCCCGCCAATCGCATTGAATTGCCTCAACGTTCGCAGCGGCAAGCACACGAACCGGCGGGTATTATAATTTACAATTTCAACCTGGCCTCGGGTGCAACTCAACACTTGACGTTCGCGCTGCCTGAAACGCCTCTGCCAACCAACAACGCGATTACCGCCAGCTCAATAAACGGCGAAGCGGCCAACTCCCGCAAGCAAACAGAACAAGTATGGGAAAGTTTTCTAACCGACGGCGCGCAGTTTTCTTTTCCAGAATCCAAAATCACACGAGCATTGCAGGCTCATTTGATCTATAACGCAATTCTGTTTGGCGGAACGCAGCCCTTGCCCAGGCAACACGCTGGACTAGCCGCAGAGGCCGCGCGCGCTTTCGATGTGATGGGGTATCATAATCTGGCTGAACGCATACTTCGACAACTTCTTCCGCATGCGCAGGAAGCTACCCTCGCTCGGATGCATGAGAGTCAAGATGCTGGCGCATCGTGGGAAATGCATGGTCAAATTTGTTGGGCCGTGCGGCAACACCTTGAGTTGACCCGTAATGTCGCGCTCGGCAGGGATTTCTTGCCCGTACTAAAAGCAGTGGCAGCGGAAATTGAAAAACTCTCTCAACCGCCGGAGAAGAGCAATGTTCACGTTGAAGCATTGGCGATTTTGCAGCATGCCGCTGAAATTGCCCAGATGCTGGGGGCCCAGCCAGAGTTCGAACAGTATTCGCGCAAGCTGGCAGCATTGCAAGAGAATCTCAAAACTCAGCAGAACGCTGCTGCACCAACGCCAAACGACCGCCTGGCTCCCGGCGAAACTGGGCCGATAAGCCTGCTCGCCGCCTCCTTCATGCCTCAGCCTATAACACAGCTTGACAGGCTCGCCGCGGTCTTGCGTGATTGGCGCGGCCGTGGGGAAGAGGGGCTGTTTACAAGTGTACAACACGGTGGACTCGATCCGAATGCCACTTTTGCCCTGGCTTATGCGGCGTTGTTACGCAACGATGCGAAAACGGTGGTACAGAATCTTTACGCACTGTTGCTGCATACGAGTGCAAGCCATCACATCATTGGCGAGCGCGTGACGCCATGGGGCGACCGCCAGGAACACGGCACCGTCACACCGTTCAATCCCTTCGGCGCAAGATTGATCACACTGCTGCGCGACATGCTCATCCGCGAAGACGGCCGTGATTTGCATTTGTTTTCAGCAGTTTCTCCCGCATGGCTGAAACCCGGCGACGAAATCGCGCTCAGCAACGCAGACACCAAATTTGGTCGCCTTTCATTTAAAGCGACTGTACACTCAGACCGGCTCGTCATCGAAATCAACCAGCACTGGCATAATGTGCCGCGTTTCCTGAGTTTTCACGTGCCGGCTTATGTGCACGTCCAA
>SZPB01000409.1 GCA_030263535.1 Cytophagia bacterium CHB2 | reverse complement strand
GCCGCGCGGCTCATTTTGCAAAATGCAGCGCCAGCCACAACCGAAAACTCCCCTGCATTTCACCGCTCAGTTGTTCTTCGTGCGTGTGTAAAACAGCGGCCTCAAAAGTATGTGGCTTGTCACTTCCGGCCATCAACCAGCTCAAACCGAACGCGAGTTGCGCGCGGCTGCCTGATTCTCTTGTCTCACTGAAATAAGCCCGCGCCAACTCTTCGGCTGAATCGTTGGGCCGGACTTCGATATGGCCCAAATCCCACGCGCGCACGGGATAGCCGGAGGCGCGGGAGTAATGCCATTTGAGCTGCACACGCGACGAAACATAGCGCGTGAAGGCAAGACTGAGGATGCGCTCGCGATTGAAGTACGGCTGAAACGAAGTGCCGCCCGCGCTCACATAGCGCGCATGACTGTGGGTATAACTCAACCAGCCTTGCGAAAGGCCGCGCACTTTGCCCAGCCAGAATTCCATGCCGCTGCTGTGGCCGTGCGCCAGCGGTATCTGCCAAATATGATAATTGATGCGGCCCAGATAAAATTGCCCGGCAAAATCATATTGCTTTTTGAAGCCTGCCACAGCGAGCGCCCAATCGGCCTGTGGGCGAAACGAAATCTCGCCGCGCCAGTGGCGTGCGCGCGAGGGCGAATGTGCCTCTGCGCGCACGACATACTCACCGGCGCCCGGGCTGTCACCAGACTTGGCCTCGCTGGCAAAGCTGCGATCGGTGAATTGATGATAGTCTCCAGCCGCCAGTGTCAGTTGCACAACGGGTGCCGGCGTCAGGGTAAATTGCACACGCGGCTCAACCCACACGCGGCCGTCCGACAATATTGTGGGAACTCGGGCGCCCACTTCCATGCTCCAAAAAGGTTGCATCAGGCGAACGCTAAAATGAGGCGACAACAAATTGACCTTTTGGCGGGCGAGCAGAAGATTTCTTGCGTTGGTGTAAGGAAAGGTGTCTTTAATATACTTAAACTCTCCGAGACTGTCGAGCGCGGTCAGGCGATTTTCGCCGATCAACCGCGCGGCATGTGCGCCGGCATGAAGCGCAGATGCGCTGGTGATCTGATGAGTCACATCCAACTTGAAGCCAGTTTCCGTCAGCCAGTCTTGCAATGCCGAGTGATACAATAAAATCGCATGCCCGGGACCGTCATACCGCAAGCCGGAGCTGTGTGTCATGGTTTCACGGATACGAAATGAATTCGATTGCGTCAAAGATCCTTGCGCCACCAGCGACAAAAACGTCAAGCGGCGCTGCGGCGAGAATTGAAGCTCGAATTTGTTGAACAAATCATTGGCAGAAAATGTGTGAAAATCGAGATCCTGCTCCACGTTGGCGCGGCGCAGCAGGCCGCTCCAGGCAATTTTTTCCGAATAGTGATTGGCGCCGACACCAAAGCCATTGGTGCTGAGGCCGCCATAAAAACGATACGGCTGTTCGCGAATCTCGCGCGAGTGCAACGCAATGAAGCCTGACATGGCCCCGCCCAGCGAAGCGCCATACCCGGAACGATGCAGGGTGATGGCATCGATCGTCGTGGCAGAAAACAAACTGCGACGATTGCGGCTGTAAGTCGGCACGAAAATAGGCACGCCGTCCAGTTCGATGCCGACTTCACTCGCGCTGCCGCCTTCCACGTGCGGAAAGACGTCGTCCGCTTCGCGATGTGAAACACCCGGTTGCTGCTGCAAAATTTCGAAAACTTCATCGGGGCGGCTCAGCGCGGACAGTGTGAGGCCATGGCGCGACAAGGTTTGTTGCGCCAGCAAACCGTTTATGTTCCTTGGCAAACGCTGCGCCTCCACCAGCACTTCCGGCGTGGTCATGTTTTTCGGTGTGAGCGCAATGGGCACATGCGGCGCGATTTCTCCCGACAGCACCAATTCCGTGGAATAATCCTCATAACCCACGCGCTTGACACGCAAGCGGTTGCGGCCGGGTCGCGCCTGCGAGATGCGATAGTGGCCGAGCGAATCCGTGCGCGCATGTTCGCGCGCCGGCAGCAGGAAAATCTCCGCACCTTCCAGCGGGCGTTCATCCTGGGCATCGAATACTGCGCCGGCCAGGGCAATGAGCCGCCTCACCTGGGAAGATTTTGGCGCAATCACCCAGAGATTTCCACCCTGACTCACAGCCTCGAAGGGCGTCGTTTGCAACAACCGATGCAAAACGCTGAGCGCCGGCCCGGTGTGCTGCAACGAGACGCGGCAGGAATCCACCAGGGAATTGGCAAACAACAAGCGCATTCCGGATTGCGCCTGCCAATCTTCGAGCACGGCGCTGAGTTTTTGATTTTGCGCCGTGAGGCGAACTGTGGACATGCTTTGGCCGTATGCCGGCGCACCGGTAATCGGCAAAAGCCCAAGACAGAAGATCGTTGCCGGCAGCATTCGCCTGGCGGTGAAAATTGCGCTCACTTTTCTCTCAACCAGTAACCCGTAGTCGTTGCTTCGGCGCGCGCATGAATCGCGATGGGAATTGCTGCGATCACGTCCGCCGCCGGTTCTTGCGCAAATTGCGCCGTGATGTTGTGACGCATGAGGCGGTCGTCCGCCTGAATCGAAATGGCAAAATGGCGCTGCAATTCCGCCAACACTTCCGGCAGTGGCCGGTCGCGAAACACCAACCGGCCCTCACGCCAAGCCATGATCTCCTGCGGAGCAGGCACGCGCGTCAACAATACTGCAACCGTATCGCAAATGGCCGCCAGACCCGGCGTCAAAAAAATTTCGTTTTCGGTGCTGGATTGCTTTGGGGCTATTCCCACGCGACCGGTTTTCACGAATACCTGAGTCGCGTTTTCCCAGGTTCGGACATTGAACGAGGTTCCCAGCACGCGCACGCGGGCATGGATTGTCTTGACTTCAAAGGGCGCAGAGGCAGATTGGAACTCAAAAAAAGCCTCGCCTTCCAATTCGACCTCGCGCTTTTCTGTGGAGAATCTGCCAGGATATTTCAACGTTGATCCGGCGTTCAGCTCGACGATTGAACCGTCCGCCAGCAGCATCTGTTGCCGCTCGCCGTGCGACACCGCAACACTTTTCCAGGCTTGCGATTCACGTCCAAAGTCAAAACGTAGCAAGACAATCAACAGAATGATGGCAGCGCCGGCAAACGCCCACACGGGCCGCGCGTGCATAACCTCCACCAGCCGTTGTTGCCAACGGCCTGGTTTGCGGCTGACCGTTCGCGGCGCTTCGGCAGCGGGCAACGCTTCCAGCAGTTTTTGCCATTGAAAATCTTTGGGTGTGCCGTTCGGCGCTTCCGGCGGCGCTGCGGATTGCCACAAGGCCGTCAATTGCTGCCATTCGTCTTCGTGCTCGCGTGTAGCCGCGCGCCAGGTTTTGAGTCTAGTTTCTTCTGCCGAACTGAGGCGATGTTGCTGCCATTTCGCGAACAACTCGCAAAGTTCTTCAGTTGAGAGATGGTGTTTCATGGCAATGTCTCGATGGTTACGATAGGATAGACGAAATCAGGAAGGCAAACCCCCATGCGGTTTGTGATTTTTTTGCGCGTGCGAAGAG
Organism: Cytophagia bacterium CHB2; assembly: GCA_030263535.1. Lineage (NCBI taxonomy): Bacteria > Pseudomonadati > Bacteroidota > Cytophagia > Cytophagia bacterium CHB2. Next base: position 1,794 of record SZPB01000409.1, on the reverse strand, counting down.
TTTGGAATGAAGCTGGCTTAAACGCGTACTCCCAATTCCACCAATTTTTCCCGCAGCAAGCGCAAAGCCTTGCCAATATGCTTCTCCACGGTTTTCACAGATATTCCCATGATTTCGGCAATCTCGGCGTGTGAGAGATTTTCATAGCGGCTGAGAATGAAGGCAGTGCGCGGGCCCTCGGGCATGGCAGTGACAAATTCGGAAATCATATCTGCGAGCTGTTCGGACTCGATCGCCTGGTCTGCTGCTAGCGCCGCCGGGTGTGATTGTGTTTCCAATTCTAGACGATTATTCTCTCGCTTGGGGCGGCGCAACACATCTGTAGCCAAATTACTCGCAATGCGAAACAAGTAAATTTCAATGTTGCCGCCCGGTCTGAGTTGCGACCGGGCATTCCAAAATCGCAGAAAGGTTTCCTGCACCAAATCTTCCTCCTGTTCCACCATCCGCAGCTTGAGCCAGAGAAAACGATACAGCCGCGGTTGGAATTCCTCAAACAGCTGTTTGAACACGGCGGTATCTCCCGCTTGCAACGCGGCAAGTTGTTCGGAAGAGAGTTCCAGTTTCGGCTTTGGCATTATTGATTTTTGTAACTCGTTTCAATCGAATTTGCTTTAATGAGAACGCCAAAACCTCGTGAATTAAAAAAACACTTGCAATCTCAATCTTGTTGCGGCGTGTCAAAGGTTCTTGTTGTTGTGGTGGGAAAAGGGGCGTGATTGTCTCACCAACTCCCCGCGGAAGGCGCGTTGCATGAGGTTGTGGAAGAGATCCGGATCAGCGTTGTCTGGCAGCCGGGGATTCAACACCAGGAGTGACAAGCGAATTTCGTTCCCGCCCTCAGAACGCCGTGCCCATGCCGCGCCTTCGGAGTTGACAAAACGTTGGTACCTTTTTCTCTATGAACATGGCACTCATTTATAGCAAGATGATGGGGTTTGGCATTTCGTGATTTTGCAAAACAATTCGCGGATAATGAAATCAGAAGGTTTTGTCGAAATCCTGAGCGGTTCTTGCCAACAGAAATGAAAAATCCCACCGCAACGTTGGTGGGATTTCTGTTTTCTGAGCGAAAGGTGCGAAGGATTCCGGGGCAGGCCTGCGTCCGGTCTCAAATTTCAACCCGCCTCAAACCTTCGCTGGCAGGCCGTGTTGCTGCACTTGTAGTTGCGGCTTCACCGTTACTTGTTGCGGCGGCGAGCCGGGATGCTTCATCAATGCCAGCATGCGCTTGACGGCTTGATATCCGATTTCGGCCTGGGGCTGGCGCACAATCATGACGCCGCTATGTTCGGCCAGCTCGCTGTCACGGAATGCCACGATTGCCACGTCTTGCGGCAGGCGGAGACCCGCGTTTTGCACGGCGCTGAGCGCGCCACGCACCAACGAATCACATGTGACAAACAGCGCGAGCGGCGTGCTCGCCCGGCCCTCCTGAACCTGCTGCGCCAAAAACGTTTTCATGGCGGCATAGCCGGATTGCCAGGCGGAGGCAGCGGCATTTTTCCCGAGCGCCTCGCTTCGAATTACGGTTTGCGCAGACGCGGCGATCCCCGCTTCCTGCAAGGCGTTTTGGCAATCCTGCAAACGCGCTTGCGCCCGCATGTTTTCATAATGTCCGGCAAGCAGGGCGAAGCGGCGATAACCGAGACGCAGCAATTCCTGTGTTGCCAGAGCCGCGCCATATTGATTGTCAACCGTAATCGAATCGAATTGATGATGCTGGCTGTCCACCAACACCAGCGGCAGCCGCCGGCGTTTGCAATCCACCGCCAAAGCGCCGGAGAGCGGCAT
>SZPB01000408.1 GCA_030263535.1 Cytophagia bacterium CHB2 | reverse complement strand
GAACGAAGAATAACGAGTTAGCTTCAGAAAAAGCTAAAAATAAAAATTTCTCAAAAACAAGCTTCGAAGAATTATGCCAAAGCATAGAATCGCATCTTGTCCCGATAAATATTAGTCAAAATCGTAGTTGCTTTGGTGGCTTTCTAGATTTAACCGGACAGCAGTGATTTCGTATATTGATAGTAGTTGCTGTTTACTTTCGGTTATAGGCTTGGAATTCCAACAGGAATTTTCATTATGAGACAATTCAAAGTTCTTGTTGAAAAATTTCCCGGCGGCTATGTCGCCTATCCGCTTGGCTTAAAAGGTGCCGTCGTTGGCGAAGGGGATACTTATGAAGAGGCTTTAGCCGACGCCAAGTCCGGCATTCAATTTCACCTCGAAACTTTCAAGAACGATTTGCCTGCCGACAAAAACCGCTCGTGACGAATTCTTGCAAGCGTCTGAACATGCTTGAGCACCAAAATTTCTGATGAAGACATGAGCAATCCTATGAATACTAAACTTCAAGAAATTATCGAAGATTTGCACCCCGCCGAAAACAAGTGCCGCAGTTTGAAAAGCAGTACGGCTTGCTCTCGGAATATTTTTTCGATGCCTACTCGGGCGGATGGCTCGACGACGATGGCAATTTAGACTTTGCTGAATGGGCCGGATATTACAAAAGCAAGTTGGATAGACTCCGGCGCTATCGCGCTTTGATGTTCAAAGAATCTCCGGCCATCAGAAATCTCAATCAGATGCATATCCATGAAACTGTCTCGTGAAGAATATGACGCGATGATTTATGGCATTGCCGAGCTGTCTGATCATATCGAGTATTCTGATTTAGAGTCAATACCGTTCACTTAAGAACCTGAATGGCATCGCGAAAGCTCGTGCCTGGCTGTGGGTACCTGCGGTGATGCTCTCGCTTCAACAAGAAATTGGACATTTTTCGTTTGACAACCCGCGGATTACTGCGCGAACGACGCTTAGTCCCTTTGTAGTTGAATCTGTGCAAAAAAAAGCAAGGATTTTTTGATGAGTGTAATTCTATCCAGTATTGATAGGGGTTTCATGACACTTTTAGAAAAACCAACTTTTTGGTTCCGGCTTGTCCGGGTTGGGCAATTGTTCATTGGCAATGTCTTGCAATAATCGTTTAAAGAGCAGGGGCCGTTGTTGCCGAGCGGTTTGTTGAAATTGATCGACGGACTCGCAGAGCTTGCGCAGCGTCACGACAAAGCTGATGCGATCGGGATCGAGGCCTGCAAAGAGCGCGGCCTGAAGCCGCAAGGCACACAGGGCGTTAAAGGCGATTAGCAGAGCATAAAATTCTTAGATCACGCCCAGTGGTTTGCGGCTACGCAAGGGTGTGCCGGCCTCGCGTTGATGGGTTTCCATTTCATCAATGGCGAGTTCAACTTCCCAACGTTCATGATAAGCGCAGATCAAATCCATGGCCGGCGCGTGATCGGGATCCATCAGTGAAGTCACCAGACGATGGACGATGCCATAGCCCGGACGGTTGGGATCAGACAGGGTATATTCCAGCACTCGAACCAGCATCCGCTCCCCCGCCCGTTTACGGCGATAGTCCGACGGATAAAGATAAGCGGTCACTGCTGTCCGGTTTAAAGCAGTAAAACGAGTTGTGCTGCATTGAGGGAGTTCTGCTGCGGGGCCAGCTTTCGATTAGCGGCCAGGAGCAGGGCAGTGAGTGACGTTCGAATGAACAAGTTTTCGCGCAGCAGGCGTTGAATATGTAACAGCGAGTATTGACATTTGGTTTGATATTTGAGATAGGCCAACAGTAGATAAGTGATCATGGCAATCCCAATCTGCGTCATCACCGCATTCTCGGAGGTTCCGAAGAAAGTTTTGATTTTGAGATGTTGCTTGATCCATTTGAAAAAGACTTCGATCTCCCAGCGCGCCTTGTAAATTTGCGCAATGGTCAAGGCCGCCAGATGAAAGATGTTGGTCAAGAACTCATAAACATTACCCGTTTCGGGGTCACAATAGACCACCAAGCGGAGTTCGATGGGGATATCATCGGCTTTGGTTCCTGTGATGCAAATGACTTGATCTTTGAGAATCCCTTGCGCACGAGCATGGTCAGTTAGGACCGGCAACCGATGTTCCGGATTTCGCAGAACACGATAGCTCATGTTGTCTTTCGCGCGCGTGACAAAATACGCTTCTTGTTCGTCGATATGGTTGAGCCATTTGTAGTCAATCATGGCGCGATCGAACACCAAAATATCGTCGGCTTCGAGTGCAAGCGTGCGCGCAATATTGATTTCATGGGTTTTTCCCGAGGTGATGTGCACAAAGTCAGGAATTTGCCCGCTGTGATCCAAACGCGTATGAATTTTGATGGCACCTTTGGCTTGACGAAACTTAGCCCACGGAAACATGGCCAGGCATAAACTGATCGTGGTAGCGTCAAACGATTTTAGTGGATTCTTAAAACGAAAGTTGTGTTGTGGGGCAAGGTCGCGGCAACGTGACAGCATCGCTGCAAACAGGTCTTGATAGATGCGGCAATCACGCTTGGCATTGGCATCAGCCAATGTCGAGTGCGAAGCGCTCTGGAGACCGAGATGATAAAAATAATTCTCCTTGTTGGCAAAACTGACCTCGATATCACGCAAGGAAACTTTGCCGCTGACTTGGGCATAACTCATGAGACCGAACTGTGACCAGCAAGTCATTTTGCGCGTGCGATAATCACCCTGATAGCGATCCACACACTGTTGGAAGGTGCCGCGCGGCATAAGTTTGAGAAATTGATTATACACGGTACTGAATTGTTGCATGACTTGAGTCTCCTGAAGTTTGAGTTTCGCTTTTGTTGACATCCAAAAATACGAAACGCGGCTTTGGGAGCTCAAGCTTTATTTCACACGTACGATAAGAAGTTTAAATTTTCTTCGTTATCCACAAAAGTGTGGATAAGTCGCTCACGAAACCCAAGGGTAACGTAATCGCCAATTTCAGACTGGACTCGGGAAAAATGGGCGCTTTTTGCCCCTTGGGCGACACGAAAAGCGCTCAACCGGACAGCAGTGATAAGCGGTATAGCTGCCATCTTTGAGATACTCGACCGGCTTAAGCGTCACCTGCGCACCCACGCGCGCCAAAAAGTGTGCGCCACGCTCATACACGATGCTATGCGCCATGGTGTAGCTGAAAAACCCACGGTCGATGAGGACGAGCATCCCCGGCTCAAGAGAGCGCAACAGGCGCAGTCCGCCGACCCGCTCACTAGTGTGTAAAGGCCAAATGCCGGCGTCCACAATTGCGTGTGTGCAACATTCACTCAAATAAACCACCTGTGCTTGTGGAAAGGCGCTCGTGCCGCGGCCGGTGGTGTGTCGCCCAAAGGAAGCAACATTCTCGGGCGTATCCGCCAAGAGTTCGGTGCTGCCATCAATGGCCATCAAGCGCAAGCCAAACAGAAACGCGCCCGGGGTTCCGAAATCGGCCAAGGGTTTGGCGGTTTGTTGAAACAAGGCGACGATGGGCTTGACACCCAAGCGAGAACGTGCGGCACATAACGCGCTTTTGCCCGGCAACGTGATATTCGGATCCGACCAAATATAACGCAAGCCCTTGACCAATTTGCTTAAGACGTGCTGGTAGGGATCATCCGTAAACAAATTCAACGCGATACAGAACCAAATGCAAAAAGCCGCGCTCACTTTCCGACAACGCTTCTCGCGTTTGCCGGTTTGCTCCAAAACTCGGTCAATGCGCCGCGAGGAGATGATCTTGCTCAGCGCGGGGATATTTACTTGTTCCGTAAAGTGCATGGACGCCTGGGGCACCTGCAATTTGAATCGCATAGGATGGTTCCTTAGTTTGGTATCGGTATCCAAACCAATATACCAAATCTTTAAAAACGGAGCCATCCTACTATTTTTCAAAGAACCTTGGCGCTTAAGTGAACGGTATTGGGCTTAGGACTCATGATAAACGATGCCCCGCCATTCGGGATACGTCCAGGTGGAGGTGCCCCAGTCGATGAGCGAACGGCAATGAGGAATTTCAGTCATACGGGATAGCCTTTTTGAGTGCAGGCATTCTACATCTTTGCGCGCATACTTGCAAGCAAAAAAGTTTGTTGCGGCTCACGCGGACTATCAACTTCTCACCATTCCTACAACGGTTTTGGGAGTTCTTCTTAGTCGTTTCCCACTGCAAGATATCTGCATGGCGACCCAAATCCGAACTCATTTCATCTCTCTGGTCAAGCTAAAACGAACTGCGCGGCATGGATGCCAGCCGGTGCAAAGACCGCATGCTCGTTCTGCTCTTTGTCAAAGAATTCGCAATCAATCGCCGGCGACCGGCATGCTTCGATTTCTATGTCACGAAGATCGAAAAACAGCTTGGATTTGCGCTAATGCTTTATCTCAAAACCGCCAGTTTTTTAGACAAAGTCGTTATGTTGCCATCCACAGAAGTTGCCGTGAGCCGGTAAAAATAGATACCGCTGGCAACGTGCGCACTTTTGCCGTCGCGACCATTCCATTCCACGAAGTATTCGCCCGCTTCTTTCACGCCGACATCAAATGTTGCCACGACCCGACCCGCAAGATCATGAATCATCAGTTCTACTTGTGCAGTTGAGGGCAATTGATACTTGATCGTCGTTGCCGAATTGACGACGGCGCCGTTCACGGCGAATGGGTTGGGATAATTTTGCTGCAACTCAAACGTGCGCGGCGCGCTCGCAGCTTGCTCATCAACAGCCGTCGCATGGCTCACACGAACGTGCACTGGCAGCGTGAGATTGCCGCCGTTGCTGGTGATGATGATCTGCCCTTCGTATTCGCCTTCCGCGAGGCCTTGGGTATCGAACGTGACATTGATCGTATGCGCGCCGCCCGCTGCAATCGCGCCGTTCGCGGGATTCACCGCGAGTCGGCTTGTGCCGTTCGGATGAATCGTCAAGAGGCGAATCGTTTCTCCGGTCGCGCCTTGATTGTCCGTCACTGTGAGCTTCGCGGTAAAATTTCCCGCGCGCGTGTAAGCGTGCGTCGCGATTTTCAAATTGCTCGAAGCGCCGTCGCCGAAGTCCCAGGCGTATTGCGTGATCTGCCCGTCGGGATCAAAAGATTGCGAGGCATCGAACGTGATCGCTTCGTTCACATTTGCCACCGACTTCGAGGTTTGCGCGCGCGCGACCGGAGGTTGATTGTTGCCGCCGCTCTTCGTGCCGAATGCGCGAATGAGATAGGCGCCGTTCTCAAAACCTGTCACTGCGCCAATCGGATCATAATCGCCCGAAACCCAATTGTAGTGAAAGCTGCGCTGCGGCGTTTGCGCGTTTCGGTCCGCGCCCGCGGGATATTCAATCGCTTCGTTCGCGCCGATTTCGATATAAAAAGTGTCGCTGGCCTTGAAAGTGATGGGATT
>SZPB01000407.1 GCA_030263535.1 Cytophagia bacterium CHB2 | reverse complement strand
ACAAGCGCTTGCTGCCGCGCTGGAACGCGTGCGTACCTTGAGTTGGGATGCTTCGCATATTCACGACCAGGTACTGCCGTTCTCCTGGCCGAACATCAGTGCTCGAATAGAAGATGTCTACAGCGTCGTTCTTGATCAAAGAAAAAATGAAACAAGCGGCAACGAATCTCGAACTTTCTGAAAGCGAAATGCTGCGCATGGGCGAGGCCTGTGTGCGCGCGGTGGTGCAGCATATCGTCGATTTGCCCGATTCGCCGCGCTCGAATCTTGTGAATGCCGTTGAGATTTCGCGATCGTTGCGCGAACCGCCGCCGGAAAATGGAACGCCCTTCGAAACCCTGCTGTTGTTTCTCATGGAGAAGGTGATTCCGCTTTCGATCAACTCCGCGCATCCGACCTACATGGGCTATATTCCGGGCGGCGGACTTTTCCCTTCGGCGCTAGCGGATTTGTTGTCGACTGCCACGAATCGTTATGTCGGCGCATGGTTCGCGGCGCCGGCGGCCGCGCGTCTTGAGACAAATGTACTGGAATGGTTTGCGCAATGGATGGGTTATCCCACTTCCGCACGCGGCATCACCACCACCGGCGGCTCGCTGGCCTGTTTGAGCGCCATTGTCACGGCGCGCAAACATTTGCTCGATGAAGATATCAGCCGCGGTGTCATGTACGCCTCGAATCAAACGCATCATTCGCTGATGAAGAGCGCAATGCTGGCCGGCCTCAGCGAGCGCAACATTCGCCTGCTCGAAGTTGATCAAAATTTTCGCGCCATTCCCGAACGTTTTGAAGAAGCGATCAAAGCTGATCTCCAAAAAGGCTTAAAGCCGTTTCTTCTGATTGGTAATGCCGGCACGACGAATACGGGCACGATCGACCCGCTTATCGATCTTGCCGAAATCAGCCGTAGGTATTCTTTGTGGTATCATATCGACGGCGCATATGGCGGCTTTTTTAATTTATGTGAAGAAGGCAAGCGTAAGCTGTACGGCATTGCACTGTCGGATTCCATCGTGCTCGATCCGCACAAGGGTTTGTTTGTGCCTTATGGCTGCGGCAGTTTGCTGGTGAAGGAAGGCGAGCTGCTGCGCCGCGCGCACATGCTCACAGCAGATTACATGCAGGATCAATTCACGCCGGCAGGAGAGACCAATTTTACTGATTATTCACCGGAATTGTCGCGTTCGTTTCGCGGGCTGAAGGTGTGGCTGCCGCTGAAACTTTTTGGCGTACAGGCCTTTCGTGAGAATCTCGCAGAGAAGCTGCGTTTGGCGCAGTGGCTGTATCAACGCTTTCTCGAAGAACCCGGCTTTGAATGCCTGGCTGTGCCGGACTTGTCTGTAGTTGCCTTTCGTTATTGCCCGAAGCGCGGCAATATCGATGAATTTAACCGGCGCATGCTCAAACACATCAATGAGAGCGGCAGGCTTTTTCTTTCAAGCACGCTGCTCAACGGCGAGTTTGTGATCCGCGCCTGCGTGTTGAGTTTTCGCACGCATCAAGCGGAGGTGGAGGAGGCGTTTGAGGTTGTTAAAGCGGCGGTGAGGGAAGTGGAGATATAAAGCTCCGGACATTTAACCATTTAATCTTCGGCGATTATTTCAAGGGTATGTCGAGCCGGTAAATGTCCTTGCGGTGGGCGAAACGCAGCAAATATATGTTATTCCCGTCAAACGAATAAACCAGGCGATAATCTTTTTTCACCACAAGACGCCAGACATCGTCATAGCCTTCGAGCTTGCGCAGGTTCAATTGAGGCGCATAAATATAGCGCAATACTGTTTTCCAGCCGGCCGTTGCGACTTCTCGCGACAATTTTTTTATATCTTTCGAGAAAGCACGGGTTTTCTCGATTTGCCTTTTAGCTGACGAAGTCTTCAAATGATTTCACCCTTTGCGTACGGCCGGCGGAGACATCCTGTCGTGCGCGTTCCAAGCCCCGAAGAAATTTGGGTTGATATAATCTTTCGCGGCCAATAAAATCTTCCAACAGCTTGCCTATTTTATTATAAGCCTCGATCAATTCGGTAAGTTGATGATCTGTGACGTGATGCCCATTTTTCTTTGATTTGGCATGGCCGTAAGTTTCTCTGCGCGGCTTGTTTTTCGAATGAGCTTTTTTGCTGATCGCGGTCACACTACTCTCCTTGCATCGTTTTACTAGTTTCGACAGGTTTGATTGTGTTACACTCTGCGAAAGTGTAACGGCAAATTTCGCATATATCAAACAAATAGCAAGGCAATTTTATGAACCCTTTTGTTGCTTCCAGATCCCAATTCCCCGCATTGCAATTAAAAGATGCCTCCGGCCGTCCGGCAATCTACTTTGACGGCCCGGGCGGCACGCAGGCGCCGCAATCCGTCATCGCGGCGATGAATCAACATCTTGTTCATCGGCTCTCCAATACGCATGGCGCTTTCGCGACGAGCCGGGCGACTGACGAAACAATTCATCAAGCGCGCGCGGCGATGGCGGATTTTTTGAATGCGCCCGCACCGGAAAACATCGCCTTCGGCGCGAACATGACGTCACTCACCTTTCACGTGAGCCGCAGCATTGGCCGCGATCTCAAGCCTGGCGATGAAATCATTCTCACGCGCCTCGATCACGACGCGAATGTCGCGCCCTGGCTCGCGTTGGAAGAAAAAGGCGTGAAAATCAAATTTCTCGATTTTCATCCTGAAGACTGCACACTCGCTTATGAAGAGTTAGAAAACCTGCTCTCGGCGAAAACCAAGCTCGTCGCCGTGGGCTATGCTTCGAATGCCGTGGGCACGATTAACGACGTTAGCCGCATCATCAAAAGCGCGAACGCTGCCGGCGCTCTGGTCTATGTCGATGCCGTGCATTATGCGCCGCACGGCCCGATCGATGTGCAGGCACTCGACTGCGATTTTCTCGTGTGCTCGGCGTATAAATTTTTCGGACCCCATGTTGGCGTGCTTTATGGAAAGTACGAGGTGATGGAACGTTTGCACGCCTACAAAGTCCGCCCGCAAGAGTCGACGCCGCCGTTTAAATTTGAAACCGGCACGCTCAATCACGAAGGATTAGCGGGAACCGCAGCAGCAATTGAATATATCGCTGAACTCGGACGGCATGTTGACAACTCTGCCGTTTTACAAGCATCAAGCCGGCAGGGCAGACGGCGAGACCTGAAATTGGCGATGGCGGCCATTCAAGAATATGAACGCGGCCTCTCACAAAAACTCGTTACGGGATTGCAGGCGATTCCCGGCGCACGCGCGTTCGGCATTACGGAGACGAAACGGTATCATCAAAGAACGCCGACTGTCGCCATGCGCATGGAAAAGCATTCGCCGCAAGCTGTTGCCGAACGTTTGGGCGAAGAAAATATCTATGTTTGGGACGGCAATTTCTACGCGCTTGAAGTCATTTCGCGTTTGGGATACGAGGACAAGGGCGGCGTTGTGCGCATCGGACTGGTGCATTACAACACGGAAGAAGAGATCGATCGCATGCTCGAGGTTTTGCAAGAGTTGGTTTAAGTTTGTGTGGTGGGTGGTGAAAAGTGGTGTTGGACTGAAGATTGAACAAACGTTCTTGCAACGGCTTGGCCGTTGCTTTTTTTATCTGTTTCACTCAAGCCCCGGCTCGGCCGGGGCTTGAATGATTTGTGGGGGGTTAAACAAAAAACAAACGCGAACGAGCTGCAACCAAAAGGAAAATCTCCAGCGGATAGAAAAACCCAACGGATGCGGGAGATTTTATCTGTTGGGTTTTTCAATCGGTTGGAAAAATCTTTGCTGTTTTACAAGGAATCAACTTTAGAGAGACGAATGCTTTATTAAGCCAGCAACAGGCATCCAGTCTCAAATATCCTCCAGCGTGTGTTCCCTTCCCTCATTCACTTTTTTCAGATAATCCAGCAAAGGCTCGAAGTAGCGCAGCATTGCTTGCGCGCTCAACTCTTCGCCGGTTTTCTCTTTCAAGACTTCTCGCCAATCGCGGCTGGCGCCGGACCGCATGATGTCCGCCAAAAATTTGCCCACCTCTTGACTGCCGTAGTAATTGGTGGCACGCGGCTCTTGTTTGAGAATCTTGGTTGCAATGTGATCGTGCAATTGATACAGTAAAATGTAAGAGAGCGCGTAGTCGTAATATTGCGCGGCGTCATCATTGATGTGGGTCTTGGACGAAGCATCGCAAAATTCTTCGCCGCGCGGCGCGGGCGGCTCAACACCCTGATATCTCGTCGCCAACTCCCACCAACGTTTGTTGTACTCATCCTTCGGCAGATTCTTCGCATACAATTCATGCTCAAATCGCGACATTGTGCCGGCCGAGAAGGGAATAAAAACGATGTAATTCAGCGCTTCCTTGAGCAGGGTTTGCCTCTCATCGCTGCTTGCCTCGGCGGGAATCAAGCCGCGTTCCTGCAAAAACGGTTTCTGCATCGAGGCCAGGCCGAGCATGCTGCCCATGGCTTCGTGATACGCGCGATTCGCGCCTTCACGCAGCAGCGGCGGCACCTCGTCATTGGTGTAACTCATGAAATAGTAGATGTGTCCCAACTCGTGATGCGTGGTTTCGTACCATTCCGCGTTCGGCTCGACGCTCATCAGCGAGCGGATGTCGTGCTCGAGATCAAGATGCCATGCCGAGGCATGATTATTTTTCTTGTATGGCGCATCTACCGGTAATGGATAGAGCGAGGATTTCTCCCAAAAACTCTGCGGCATTTTGTCGAAGCCCAGGCTCACATAAAAATCCTCCGCTTGCTGCACGATCCATTCGGCGGATTTGGCTTTCAACGCGGCGTCGAGATCAAAGCCGGCAACGTTGATCATCGCGCTCCAATCCTGCGCCCAGCGATTGGGCAGCCAGTGCGCCGGCAGATTCTTGGGCACAGGCGAGTTGTATTTCTTCGCCAGCTCGTAACGTGCAAAGGTGTGCAATTCGCGATAAAGCGGCCGCAGCTCGCGTATCAAATTGTCCATCAATGCCATCATTTCGTCGACCGTCATGCCGTAATCCGAAACTTGATAGCTGAAATAATCGGAATATCCCAGCGCCTGCACGGTTTGATTGCGCAGCCGTTGCAGATTTTCCAACCCGTCTTTCAGGGTTTTGCCGACCTCCTTGGAAGCTTCCCAGGCGCGCAAGCGTTCATTCAAATCATTCGAACTTTTTAAAATGTTGTCGATGCCATTGGTGGTGACGGCTTTACCGTCAATTTGAAAATTGAAACCAAAAAGCTTTTCGGTTTGCGCCGCTTCTGCCGCAATGCGCGCTTTCACGATCTCCGCCACGGTTTGCGGTTTGTCCGCCGCACGATAAAGAACGGCCTTGAGTTGTTTAACCTGCAACGGGGTGAGTTTGTCTTGTTTGGCCAAAAATTCCCGGGCTTTCTCAATGTTGGCAACACTGCCGGTAAAGGCGGCCAGGGTTTCATT
>SZPB01000406.1 GCA_030263535.1 Cytophagia bacterium CHB2 | reverse complement strand
AGCGCATGAAGCTGAAGGGACTCACGTTCATCGCCGCGGCACACACAGGGCATGTGAGAATAAAGGGCGAGGAAAAATAATGGTGATGATCCGTCGTCACGTTTTTTTCATGGCAATTCTGCTCGCAGCGGTTTTGTGCGCGCAAGAAAGCCGGCCGCCGGTGGCTGACATCCAACGCGCGTACGACAGTCTAAAATTTGACGAGGCCGAAAAACTGGCGCGCCAGGCGCTGGCCGCCGCGGAAGCCTATGCCCCCGCGGAATTGGTACAAATTCACTTGTTGCTGGGTTATATCGGATTCACGCAGAAACAGCATGCCGGCGCGCGGCAGCATTTCGAAAGCGCGCTCTCGCTGCAACCGGGTTTGGAGCTTGACAGCTTGCTGGTTTCGCCGCGCATTGTGCGCTTCTTTGAGCAAGTGAAAAATGAATACCGCGTGGGCATTGCCAGCAGCGATCCGGCAGTGAAGTATATCGTCGTAAAAGATCAACGTCTTGCCGCACTGCGGCGGTCGCTCGTTTTGCCGGGCTGGGGGCAACGCCATTTGCAGCGCCCGCGTTCCGGCTGGATTTACACCGCGGGCTTCCTGACAGCGCTGGGCGCCGGACTCGGCCTGCACCTGTTGCAGGATCAGGCGCATGATCGTTATCTCGCCGCCGTCACTCCGAAGGAGATTGCCCGCGAGTATGATGCCTATAATCAACGTTACCGGCTGCGCAATGCCGCGTTTGCCGCAGCCGCCGGCATTTATGTTGTGAATGTTTTCGATCTCATTCTCGTTACTCCCGCCGTTTCCCTCGCCCACCACTCGCACAGCGACGCCACAATCTTAAAACTCTCGCTGCGGATGCCGCTTCGCCTCTCCAAGTAAACAGAATTGATTATTGCCCGGAAACGTTATCCCCATTTTTGCGCGGAAAGAACACCGCTTTTTCTTCAATCATTTGACCACAGCGGATTTTCAATCAAGTTGAAAACCTCAGCCCTTCAGGCAGATCAACTTCGATAAACAGCCAGAACAGTGACGAACCGAGAGAATGGAGTTTTTCTCTGTTTGTTCCCTTCACTCCTGTTTCAAAGAGTTCAGATTTTAGTTTCCTTAAAGATTGAGCTTGCACTTTCAAACCTCGCGAAGTATTTTCTGCCATCATGATAACCAATATCGAGACACATGACGCAACAACGGTTGCGTCTTCAATTCAGCCGTTGCATCATCTTTACACCACACGTACTCCTGGAGCAGTTGCCCGGTTTCTTGAGAATCATTCAGCGATACTTTCATCAACATTAATTGAAGCATGCCGCAAGATCGAAAATCATTTCGGATAACAAAGCCCGGTCATTCTTGAAGTCATGCGCGATCCCGAGCTACACGATTTTGCCACATTGTTTGTCTATGTCAAGACTTCGCTATCGCCTGACGAAGCCGGTAAACGATTGCGCCAGTTTGACTGGGAATGGTTTTTAAAACAATCTCACGCAGTTTTAGAGTTATTGAATTTTGATGTGGAGTATGAATGACATTCACGTGGGGCGATTATCTCAGCGTAGCACGACATTATAGAAATACCAGTGCAGAAAACGGATATGAGGAGGCTTTTCTGCGCGCCGCAATTAGCCGAGCGTACTACGCGGCACTTCATACTGCGCGTCATCTTTCAAGAAATCAATGGGGCATTGAAGTTCCCAAGACGGCAGAAATTCCCGCGTTCGTTCCTAAGTGGTTTTTGAATGAGGACGATGAAGAGCAACGAGAAATCGGCGTTCTCTTGGGTCGGTTACGCGACCGCAGAAGGAAGGCCGATTAGGATGACGAAATAATGAAAATTGCATCGCTAGTGAACTCATCTCTTGATGATGCGCAGCTTGTAAATTGACGTCAAAGACATGCTGGTGAGCGGCTTATTCGTTCTGCTTCTTCTTACATTACTTTATGTTTTTGCGCTTACTTGGCTCCGTCGGGGCCTGCGACATGCGCACCAATGCTGTATTGACTCCGAAGCGTTGCACATAAACATCTCGCCACAAAATTTACCCTCCGTCACTCTCATCGTGAGCGCGCGCAATGAAGAAGAGCATTTGCCTCATTTGCTCAATTGTCTCTCTGCGCAAGATTATCCCGCCGACAAACTCGAAATTTGTTTAGTCGACGATCGTTCCACCGATCGCACAAACGAGTTGCTGGCTGAATTCGCGGCGCGGCATCGCCACGTCCGGCATTTCACCATACATGACACGCTGCCGCATTTCGCGCCCAAAAAACGCGCGCTTGATCATGCCATTCGCCATGCGCAGGGTGAAATCATTTTGCTCACGGACGCGGATGCGCGTCCCGGCCCGCAATGGGTGCGCGAGATGGCAGCGCAATTTCAGCGCGGCGTCGTCATGGTGTGCGGCTACTCGCCCTATTTTCCGCGCATGAATCTTTTACAAAACATTTTGGCGTTGGAATATTTTTCGCTGGCCGCAGTAGCGGCAGGCAGTATCGGCGCCGGCCGGCCGCTTACCTGCACCGGCAGCAACTTTGCGTATCGCCGTG
Organism: Cytophagia bacterium CHB2; assembly: GCA_030263535.1. Taxonomy (NCBI): domain Bacteria; kingdom Pseudomonadati; phylum Bacteroidota; class Cytophagia; species Cytophagia bacterium CHB2. Next base: position 2,885 of record SZPB01000406.1, on the reverse strand, counting down.
ACGCCTTTTTTGCGGTAAACGGTTTCGCGGGCATCGCGCATTTTATCTCCGGAGACGACGATCTTTTTCTGCACAAAATGCACGATCATCGTCTCGGCCGGATCGGCTACGCCGCGCATCCTCACGTGCATGCGGCAGTGCGGCCGCCGGCATCGTGGCGTGACTTTCAATCCCAGCGCACACGCTATGCTTCCAAAGGCCGGCATTACAAACCCGGTGTCACCCTCGGCTTGACCGCCGTGTTTCTGTTGAACCTCTTGCTTTGTTTGGGATTTTTGGGGATTTTGGCAGGCGCATTCCAAATTTTTGCAGCAGCATGTGTTTGCGGCCTGGTAAAAGCCGGGTGTGAATATTTTTATTTGCGGCGCGCTGCTGCCTGGTTTGGTGAACAGAAGCTGTTGAAATACTTTTCAATCGCCGCGCTGATACATCCTTTCTATATCGTTTATTTTTCCCTGCGCGCGCCTTTTGCAAAATTTTCATGGCGCGGAGAACGTTTCTCGGCAACCACGCAACAGACGTCCGCTTCTGTTTGAAGCCAACGAATCAAGTTTTGAAAGAAAAAAGGCTTTTCATGCCCGAAGCGCACGAACAAAAAATCGAGATTTCGAAGAAACAACGCGTCATGCTGTCGCGTGCGCTTTCCAAGCTCGGCTTGTGCTCGCGTCAAGAAGCCGTGCGCGCCATTCGCGCGGGCCGGGTGAGCGTGAACGGCAAAGTCGCGCGCGACACATTGTACTGGATCACACTCGGCGAAGATCGCATCCAGCTCGATGGGAACGCCGTGACGAACACGCACTCGTTGCGCTATTTCATGCTGCACAAACCGCCGGGCTATGTCACCACCCGCCGCGATGAATTCAAACGCCCGACGGTTTTCGATTTGATGCCGAAGGCGCAAACCGCGCTTGGCAAATCCTCTTCCCGGCGCGATTGGCTTTTCCCGGTGGGCCGCCTGGATTGTGATTCGGAGGGACTGTTGTTGTTCACGAATGACGGGCCGTTGTCAGATGCGCTGGCGCATCCGAAGAGTCATGTTGAAAAAGTTTATCGCGTCTTGCTCGATCGCATGCCGCCCGAAGCCGGGCTGCGCCGTCTCGCGCAAGGCCTGATGTTGGATGATCAGCTCACGCTGCCGGCAAAAGTCGCGCATGATCCGCAAGCCGGCAACGACAACTGGCTGTACATCACGATTCACGAAGGCAGAAACCGCCAAGTGCGGCGCATGTTCGAGGCCGTGGGCAGCAACGTCATGCGCCTGATTCGCACGCGCATTGGCCCGCTCGCGCTGGATGATTTGCCCGCCGGCCAGTGGCGGGAATTGACGCAACCTGAAGTGCAAGCACTCAAGCGCGCGACGGGCCAGCGCAACAATCTCACAGAACACAAACGCCCGCAGCACTGAAACTCATGTTGATCGCACCGCTTTCATGACTGGACTCGAAATCATTCTGCTGGGCGTCTTCACGCTTTATGCCCTCACTTCGCTGCTGCTGCTGCTCGGCGCGCAGCGGCGCCCGCCTTCAAATATCTCAAGAATTGCAGATCATACTGTCAGCGTACTCGTTGCCGCACGCAACGAGGAGAAATACCTTCCAGCCTGCCTGGAGGCGTTGACGCGTTCGGATTTCCCGCAAGAAAAATTTGAAATCCTTGTCATTGATGATCGTTCAACGGATCGCACGCTGCCAATTGCCGAAATGTTTGCGCAACGTCACAGCAACGTGCGTGTCGTGCCGCTCACGCACCGCTTGTCGGGCATGTCCGGCAAAGCCAGCGCGCTTTGCCAGGGGCTTGCGCATGCGACCGGCGACCTCATACTCATCACAGATGCGGATTGCATTGTGCCGCCCTCGTGGATCTCAGCCATGACGCAACATTTCACGCCTGATGCTGGCCTGGTGGGCGGCTTCACGCTGCTCACGCCGCTGCGAGGGCAGACGCGAGCGCCATCACCGTCACACGGCAATCTGTTTGCAAAAATTCAAACGCTTGATTGGATGTACCTGCTGACGGCCGGCGCCGGCGCCGCGGGCTGGGGCAAGCCGGTTTCGATTCTGGGCAACAATTTCGGTTTTCGCCGCGCCGCCTACGATCACGTGGGCGGTTATGAAGCCATCGGGTTTACGATCGTCGAGGATTTTGCCTTGATGCAAAAAATTGTGCGAGACACAAAATGGCGCGTGCGTTTTCCGCTCGATCCCGCGGCTGCGATTTACAGCTTCCCACCCGCCACTTGGCGCGATTTTTTTCATCAACGCCAGCGCTGGGCTGCCGGCGGTAAGGAGATGGGATGGCTGGCAAAGTTTCTTATGATTCTGGCGTTTTGCGCGCTGGCGGCGATTGTGCTGGCCGGTTTCATTTCTTGGAAGCTGCTGCTTGTCGGGCTGGCTGCCAAGCTTTTCATGGATGCGCTTTTGCTCTGGCGATGTGCTGCCGCCTTGCGCTGCAAGCCTCTGCTGCGCTACTTTTTGTTTTTTGAATTTTATTTCTTCATCTATAGTTTCATGTTTGCGCCAACGATTTTGCTGCCGGCAACGGTGCACTGGAAAGGTGTCCATTATCGCTGGAATATGCGCGGCAAAATCAAAAGCGTCGAGGAAAAGCAAGCCTCGCCGGCGCAGTGACATTTTCAAAAAGTCTTCTTTCGCATGCCAATTTCTTCGCTTCTTTTTCCCCTCCTGGCCGGCAACAACCAACTGCCACAGGGTCTTCTTGATATTATCTCGTCTCTCGTCACCTGCAGCGCGTTCTTCCTTCTCTATGCAGAAATTCATTATCGTTTCAAATTCACGCCGAGCCGCCTGTTTCAGCGGCAACCGGAGATTATTGCGGATGCGCCGCATCGCCTCCCGCCGAACACGCCGGTTCCGATTTTGATTTTC
>SZPB01000405.1 GCA_030263535.1 Cytophagia bacterium CHB2 | reverse complement strand
TAAATAACTTACTCATTTGGGGAACCGCCAATAAACGCGAATATCCGCTAATTTTAAAATTCGCGTTTATTGGCGTGCATTCGCGGTTTGAGATTTGGGCAGGTTATTTAATCGACAATCCTTAATAAAAAAGGGCGCGAACACACGGTTCGCAGCCCTTGGTGATCCAGTAAGGGAAATCATCCTGAAAAGATGGTTGTAGGCGGCCGCCGCATCATCATTCCATAAACAACGGCGCCAGCACCAATGAAATGACCGCCATCAATTTGATCAGAATGTTGATCGAGGGGCCGACCGTGTCTTTCAAGGGATCGCCCACCGTGTCGCCAATAACCGTGGCTTTGTGCGTATCCGAACCTTTGCCGCCGTAGTGGCCTTCTTCGACATATTTTTTGGCATTGTCCATAGCGCCGCCGCTGTTCGCCATTTGAATGCCGAGCATGACGCCAGTCACCAACGCGCCGAGCAGCAGGCCGGCGAGCGCACCGGGTCCGAGTGTGAGGCCGATGATCACCGGGGACAAAATCGCCAGCGCGCCGGGCAGCAACATGCCGTTAATTGCGCCCACCGTGCTGATGTCAACGCACTTGGCCGAATCGGGCATGGCCTTGCCTTCGCGCAAACCGGGAATCTCACGGAATTGCCGGCGCACTTCTTCGATCATTTTGAACGCGGCTTTGCTCACGGCTTTGAACAACATCGACGAAAAGAAGAAGGGCAGCATGCCGCCGATGATGACGCCGGCGAGCACTTTGGGGTCCTGCAGATCGGCGGATTGCAATTTCACCGTGTGCATGTAAGCCACGATCAAACCCATTGCCGCAAACGCGGCGGAGCCGATGGCAAAGCCCTTGCCGATCGCTGCAGTGGTATTGCCAACCGAGTCGAGGCTGTCGGTGATTTTGCGCACGCCCGGATCGAGATGCGCCATTTCCGCGATGCCACCGGCGTTGTCGGCGATCGGGCCATAGCTGTCAACGGCAACCACCATGCCCGTGGTGGCGAGCATGCCGAGACTCGCAAGCGCAACGCCGTAAATACCCGCAAGCTCATGCGAAACGATCAGTGCAATCGCTAGAACAATCACGGGAACGGCGGTAGAGGCCATGCCTAGAGCCAGGCCGCCGGTCACGGTGATGGCCGGGCCGCTTTGTGATTCATCTGCGAGATTTTTGACGGGTTTATATTTCGAAGAGGTGTAATATTCGCTCGTGAAGCCGATAATCACGCCGGAAACCACGCCCGCAATCGTCGCCCAGAACGGGCCCATCACGCCATGATTTTCATACACGACATTATGATGTTGCACGATGAAATATGTGCCCAGCGCGGTGAGGCCGGCGCTGACATATAACCCGCCCATCAACGCGCTTTGCGGATTGCCCCGGCCGGTGATTTTCACATACAGAATGCCGAGTATCGAAGCCACAATGCCAACGCTGGCGATTTGCAACGGAATTAAACTCAATGACGCCAAGCCGACGCCTGCTGCAATGGCCATGGCCGCGATGATGGATTCAACATAGGATTCGAGCAAATCGGCGCCGAGGCCGGCCACGTCGCCGACGTTGTCGCCGACGTTATCGGCAATCACCGCCGGGTTGCGCGGGTCGTCTTCAGGAATGCCGGCTTCGACTTTGCCGACCAGATCAGCGCCCATGTCCGCGCCTTTGGTGAAAATGCCGCCACCGCTGCGCGCAAACAGCGCGACGAGACTGGCACCCATGGCATAACCGTTCACAATCTCCGGAACGCCGTTAAACATAACATAAACAATGCAAAGACCCAACAAAGACACACCGACGACGCTCATGCCCATCACCGCACCGCCGGAAACCGCGACGCTCAATGCGCCTTTCAAGCCGCCGTCTACCGCGCCTTGCGTTGTGCGCGAGTTGGCGCGCGTTGCGATGCTCATGCCGATATAGCCCGCAATCGCCGAGGCCACGCCGCCCAAGATAAACGCCACCGAGGTTTGCCAGTTCAGGCTGACGTTGGGCGCAAACAAAGGCGTGGCGGCAATGAGAGCCGCGATCACGAGCACAAACGCGGAGACATAAAGATATTCACGCCGCAAGAAGGCTTTGGCTCCAACCTGCACCGCTTGCGAAATCTGCACCATGCGCTCGTTGCCCGGATTCTTGCGCAACACATCCATGGCAAGGTACACCACGAAGCCGAGCGCCAGCAAGCTGGCCGCCCCTGGAATCAAAATATCCTGCACGAGTCCTCCTTCAGAATTGATGAGGTTTTACCAAGATGCTAAACTGATTTGTTGCATCGAACGAGCTGATCGTGTGTTGTAGAAAACACTGCAAAAATAGAATGGAAATATAGCCTTGAATAGCTCATTTTACAAGCGCTTTTTCGGGAAGACCGGGCTTCCACTGTCGATTTTGAACGACAAAACCAATGCGATAGTCCGCGTGGAGAACAGCGCCCTAGTTGATGAACGTTCACGTTCACTCGTTGTCATCCATCTTTTGCGGCGTCTTCAACACCTTCATAAAAAAGTAAATCGTGTAAATCGAGATAATGGCCCAAGAAGACAACATGGTGATCCAGGCAGAGAGTGACATGAGATGACTCCATTCGACTTTGCTTTGATGGTGAAAAGCGGGATCTCGTAGAAATTCGGTTCCGTCTCATTGAGATTTGATTTCAAACCGCGTCGGGATTAAAACAAAAATTCAAACCAACATGCCTGCAATGGCCGCGGTCATCCAGCTTGCCAGCGCGCCGCCGAACATGGCGCGCAGGCCAAGTTTGGCGAGATCGCCGCGGCGCTCCGGGGCCATGCCGCCGATGCCGCCGATTTGAATGGCAATCGAAGAAAAATTTGCGAAGCCGCATAACGCGTACGTGGCGATGACGTTGGCGCGCGCACTCATACCGCCGGTTTTGATCAATTCGGAAAGATCTTTATAAGCGATGAACTCGTTGATCGAAATTTTCGTGCCGAGCAAATTGCCGAACGCCAAACAATCTTGCCACGGCACGCCCATGAGCCACGCCAGCGGCGAGAATATCCAACCGAACAGAATGCGCAGCTCGCCGGGGAAATAGGGAAAACCGATCGCCGCCAGGGCATGATGAATGATACCCATGCCCGCGTTGATCACCGCGATGATGGCGATGAACGCGAGCAGCATCGCGCCGACGTTGACGGCGAGCTTCATGCCGTCTGCTGCGCCAATCGCCGCGGCCTCAATCACATCGCCCGCAACTTTTTCCGGCGGCACTTTGACGTGGCCGCGCGTTACCGGCTCTTCTTTCTCCGGCAAAATGATTTTCGCCATGACGAGCGCCGCGGGCGCAGACATCACGCTCGCCGCGAGAATGTGCGAGGCCGGAATGCCCATCAAGATGTAGCCCGCCATCACGCCGCCCGCTATCGTTGCAAAGCCGCCGCACATGATGGCCATCAACTCCGAGTTCGTTGCTTTTGCCACAAACGGCCGGATCAACAACGGCGCTTCGGTTTGTCCCACAAAAATATTTGCCGAACACGATAGCGACTCGGCGCCGCTGGTGCCCATGGTTTTCGACATCACCACGGCAATGCCCTCCACGATTTTTTGCATGATGCCGAGATGATAGAGAATCGACATCACGGCGGAGAAATAGATGATGGTCGGCAAAACCGCAAAGGCGAATTGGAAGCCAAAGGTGTTTTGGTATTCCGGCTTGACGAGATTGCCGAACAGAAATTCCGTGCCGTATCTGGTAAAATTCAGGAATGCCGCAACCTTGTCGCCCGTCCATTGAAACACGATTTTACCGGCGCCGGTCCCGAGTATGAAAAACGCAAAAAACAATTGCAGCGCCGTGCCCCACAGCACCACGCGCCACGGGAAACGGCGCCGGTCATACGACATGGCGTAGGCAACACCAATCATGGCAAGCATGCCCAGCACACTGATGAATCGTTCCATCCTCACCTCCTTTTAGCTCAGAAAACTGTTCTGTCCGCCTGAAACGATCGCCCCGCGGTGAGCGGAAGCGTTATTTTATTGAGAACTGGCAGCACCGCTCACGGGCAGAATCGTGCGGGCACGCGCATTTGCATGCCCGCCGTTGGTACAGAAGCAAATCATACAAGTCCGCATTGGCGCTAAGCCGCAACATGCTTGGCGCAGTTATGCCCGCGCATCATTGGGAAAATACCGTTGATACACCAGATTAGAGAGCAGCCGGGCTTCTTTCTGCATGGGATTAATGCGATAGGTTTTCCAGTACTCCTCGAGTATGCGGTGAGCCTCGCGCCAATCCGCTGCCGGTTCCAGCATATTGCACAATTGTTCAAAAGGCGCTGTTTCACCGGCAAAAAGTTTCTTGACGAAAAGCCTGCGCTGTTCGGCGGCAAAGAGTTGCGCAAGGCTCTTTAACTGTTTTGCTGCGCGGCTCGGAATCGCTGAGCGATTGATCACGAAATTTTGACCGTCATCCTGAATTTTGATAGACATAGAAAACTCCTGAGATTTTGGGTAAATTTTTGCAAGGAATCAGAATAAATAACTTTCCCACATCTCGAACCGCGAATGAACGCTAGTAAACGCAAATTAGAAATATGTCAGCGTCCATTCGCGTTGATTAGCGGTTGCAGGAAATGGGTATGTTATTTTAATGGCGCTCCCAACGCTACACGCTACTGAAGATTCAGCCGTCCCTCACACCATGAAAATGGCACAAACCGGCCTTATGGCAAGACCAGTTGACAATCACGTTGTTGGATGGTTTTGAGGAGGCGGAGAATGGATCAGCCGGCAGAAGAATGTTCGCGCGCAGGCTGGCGACAAGAGAGTAAGAGGAAATTGAGGGGATAGTCGTTGGCGTACATATAATCGCTGAATTCGACGAAGCGCTTGACTTCATCCAACAAAACGATGCGGTCATTCAAGGCAATGTAACTTGACTCCACCCATTTGCTCAAGCCCTGCGTGATTTCGTGGCTAAGCTTCGGAATGAAGTTGACAACGCCGGAGGCAAACCCGTCGTTACTCGCAAACACCACTTTGAACTGAAGATCAAGGCCGGCGTTTTGAGAATTGGCAAGCGCCAGGCATTCGCCCATGGGCGGCAGCGCCATCAGCAGGCTGAAGATGATTTTGGCGGCAAGCAGGGCGCGCAAAATTTTTAGAAGATTTTTCTTCATGACCGTGACACGGGCCTGGTTGTGGCAATCAGCTTTTCAAAGTTAGAATAGAATTCTGAAAGTGTTGCGCCCACTGAAATGAAATCCCACAGAAAAAGCTTTTTTCTTTCTGTGGCAGTTCTACTTTTGCGGGCAAAGTCTTCAAAGCTGCACGAAGAGCTTCGCTTTTCAGCTTGTGCGAAAATCGGTACAGGCCATTACAGCGTTTTTTATTTGGATGAACAGGTTTTGTAGTCCCCGCCCCTTGTGGGCGGCTGTTGAAGCCATGAAATTCGCGGTTGCAACAATGCCCCACGAGGGGG